>NZ_JBALNX010000130.1:0-34109 GCF_036962035.1 Bacillus sp. JJ1773 | reverse complement strand
CAATGAACCTATATAGGCAGGATAAAGGAGTTTTTATTGTGGCCAAAAAACAACTTGTTGATTTAGTAAATCGTCTAAAAAAAGCAGGGATTAATGTAAGCTTTACAAAACCAAGATCAAAAATGATCATTGCTTTTCCACAAAACAAAAGACTATCATCAAGTCCGAACTAACCATTAAACATATTCGAAATAAAGGAAAAAACGTTAAACAAGAAGACGTTTAACGTTTTTTCCTTTTTTTTAAATTTCTTTCATAATTTTTTTGTAAATTTCCTTTTCGTTAAACTCTTCACCCATTGGAAATCTCTTAATAAAATTATTGTTTTCATCAATTAAATAGACAAAGGTGCTATGAACATAGAATCCATCCCCAGGATCTCTGTACTGGAATTGAAAAGTGCCGGCTAATTCTCTAATTTCCTCTTGATCCGCTTTCATATTATTCTGGTCCCCTGTAAGGAGAATCCAATTTCCGTCATCTTCAATCTCAAAGGTTTTCATATAATTCTTCATTTTTTCTGGCGTGTCCCGATAAGGGTCAATTGAAATCGTCAAAAATTCGACATTTTTGCCAAAAACCCCAGCCTTTTCTAAATCCTTTTTCAAAAATTTCATTTTTTGCGTAGTCGTTGGACAAATATCAGGGCAGTGGGTATACATAAATTCGACCAGCTTCAGCTTTTTATTTGATTCCGAGAACGCATATTTTTCTTCGTGCATCGTTACAAGCGTAATGTCATCTGGAATCTTAGATGTCACATCTCGAATAATAAAAAAGGAAATTCCAGCCGAGATTCCTAAAATAACAATAATTCCACAAATAATATATAGTTTTTTCATTATTTCCCCTCCCTTAATAAGAATAATGAAAATGTGAGAAAAATCCTATGGATAATATGTGAACATAGA
This sequence comes from Bacillus sp. JJ1773, assembly GCF_036962035.1. Lineage (NCBI taxonomy): Bacteria > Bacillati > Bacillota > Bacilli > Caryophanales > Bacillaceae > Bacillus > Bacillus sp. JJ1773. The sequence continues at coordinate 33,198 of NZ_JBALNX010000130.1, read as the reverse complement.
TATAGAGTGGGAGGTTTTATTTTTAAAAATTGGAAAAGCCAAAGGAAATCGATTCCTTTGGCTTTTTAAGCGAGTTAATTATTTCATTGAAATCCAAACACTCTTCACTTCAGTGTAGTTATTTAATGCATAGGATCCCATTTCACGGCCGATTCCGGATTGCTTGTATCCGCCAAACGGAGAAGCTGCATCAAAGGCGTTGTAGCAGTTTACCCAAACTGTACCTGCACGCAGTTTATTGGCAATATAATGTGCATTCGCGACATCACGAGTCCAAACACCTGCTGCCAGTCCGTATTCACTGCTATTCGCGCGATTAATTAATTCATCGAGATCATCATATGGAAGGGCAGAAATAACAGGTCCGAAAATCTCTTCCTTCGCAATTGTCATCTCATCACTAACATCAGCGAAAATGGTAGGGGAGACAAAGTAACCTTGTTCTTGTGGCTTTTCACCGCCAACAACAAGCTGGGCACCTTCATTTATGCCCTTTTCGATATAACCTAGTACACGATTTTGCTGTTCGATCGAGACAAGCGGACCAATCTCTGTATCAGCATGAATACCTGCACCTTGTTTAATATTTTTGGCATGGCTTGCCATATCTGCCACAACATTGTCAAAATGCTTCTTCTGTATAAATACGCGAGAACCAGCGCAGCAAACTTGACCTTGGTTAAACATAACCCCATTTAAAGCACCAGGGATGGCTTTTGATAAGTCCGCATCTGGAAGAATGATGTTAGGCGATTTTCCGCCTAGTTCAAGAGTGACTCTTTTTAACGTTTTTGAAGCTCTTTCCATAATCATTTTTCCAACTTCTGTGGAGCCGGTGAATGCAATTTTGTCAACTAGCGGATGATCAACAAGCGGCTGGCCTGCTGTTTCACCAAAACCTGCAACAATATTGACGACACCAGGAGGGAAGCCCGCTTCTTGAATTAATTCTGCTAAATATAATGCTGAAAGAGGCGTTTGTTCGGCTGGCTTAAGTACGATTGTACAGCCTGTAGCAAGTGCCGCTCCCATCTTCCACATTGCCATTAGAAGAGGGAAGTTCCATGGAATAATTTGTCCGACAACTCCCACAGCCTCATGACGAGTATAGTTGAAGAATGGACCATTTACTGGAATGGTTTGACCAACGATTTTCGTAGACCAGCCCGCATAGTAACGCATATGCTCAACAGCTAGCGGAATATCAGCATTAGTTGTTTCACGAATTGGTTTTCCGTTATCTAATGTTTCTAATTGTGCTAATTCAGCAGCATTTTCCTCCATTAAATCTGCTAGCTTATACATGAGTCTGCTTCTTTTTGCAGTTCCCATCTTAGACCATGGACCTTCATCAAAAGCCTTTCTAGCAGCTTTCACAGCAAGGTCGATATCTTCTGGACCAGCTTCGAATACGTTTGCAAGAACCTCCCCAGTGGCAGGATTATATGTTTCAAATGTTTTCTGAGACTTGCTTTCTACAAATTCTCCATTAATATACAAATGTTTTTTACCGCTTAAGAACTTTTCTACCTTCTCTAATAAATTGACTGTTAATTGGCTCATAAAACTCCTCCTTAGAATTGTAGTCTTATGTATTTCATGATGCCATGTTGAGTAGAATTCTTTCGCGAACACCTACAATACAATGGTAACAATTTAATAGTTTAATAATCAACTATAAACATTACAAATATTCTGACACCGTTCGACGAATGCTTACAAATTTTACTAAACAATGAATTGCGATCAATATTTAATGGTAATTTAGGGAATTTTTAGTATTTTTGTAGTAAAATTATAATGATTTTAATAGAAATAATCTCGTTTAACTAATAAGGATTGAAAAAGGTCGCTATTAAGGAGGGATGTTTATGCGGACCGAAAAGATCTTAGTTGTAGATGATGATCGTGATATTAGGGAGGTCTTGTATCTTTATTTAAATAATGAAGGCTATGATGTTACATTGGCAGATAACGGGGAAAAAGCACTGCTTCTTTTTGGGAGTAATAATTTTGACTTAATCTTATTGGATGTAATGATGCCGGTAGTAGATGGATTTGAAACATGCCAGTCATTACGGAAAAAATCAAATGTGCCTATTATATTTTTAAGTGCAAAAGAAGACGATATTGATAAAATCCTAGGCTTACGAATTGGTGGGGATGATTATATAACAAAACCGTTTAGCCCAGCAGTATTAGTTGCAAAAATTAAAGCGCAATTAAGAAGAATCAGACAAAATGATTTCGAAAGCAGCAACGAAAAGAAAAATCGGGAAAACGATATTCTTCAATTTCCCGACCTTACAATAGATATAGATCGACATGTGGTACAAAAATGTGGAGAAAAAATCTCACTGCCAGCAAAAGAATTTCAATTATTATGCCTATTAGCTAAGAATGCTGGAAGAGTTTATAGTGTGGAACAACTTTTTCAGCAAATATGGGGTGAAGACAGTCTTGGTGACAATCGTACGGTAATGGTACACGTTAGCAACTTGAGAAAAAAAATTGAACCTGACCCAGTAAAACCCATATATGTACAAACCGTAAGAGGAATAGGGTATAAATTTAACGATGACTTTGAATAGCTGAAGGATTATTTCTTAAAAACTCTTTTATGTCTGTGATTGAAACACCCATTGATTTAGCTTTGATGATAAGGGATAGCCATTCTTTATCCAGTTTTCCATGAATTGCTTTATCGGAAGCTATTGTACTACTATTTAAAGATTGCTCCATATTAACCTCCATTAGCAGAATTGATATAGTAATTAGAATATATTAAATATTATAAGTACAGTATAAATTTACTTAAAGTTTTATTAAAGTTTTTAAAGGATGAGGAATATGTTGAATGTTTCTGGGTATAAAAAATTAATGCAAAAAGACAAAGACGAATTTGCCAAATATTATTTAGGTTATTCTTCTTTCAATGAAAATGATGTCATCATACAAAAGATCATGGAGCCTTCTTTTTACACGCAATATGATTTTGAATATTTTCAAAGAGAATTTGATTTACTATCCTTCATACACCATCCAAGCATTGTAGTACCAATACGGTTGGAGAAAAAAAACAATGAAATCCTACCCGTTTATGAACCGTTCGAAGGGGAGCTTTATAAAAAATTTGTATACACACAAAAGTACACTTTAAAAGATTTTTTTACCATAGCCATTCAATTTTGTGAAATCATTGAATATATTCACGATCAAGATTTGATGTTTCTTCATTTAAATCCATATAATTTCATCGTCAATATTGAAAAAGGACAACTATCGTTATTAGGTACTTTTAATTCGCTCTATCGTGGTAAAAGCATCATAACGGATCAAACAAATAAATTATTATCTTCATGGGAAATCGCCTATATTCCGCCAGAATTAACGGGAAGAATTAATATCCAAGCAGATTATCGGGCCAATTTGTACACTCTTGGGATTATTTTTTATGAGCTTCTGACAAAAAAGCTTCCCTTTGAAGACTCAGAGCTTTCAGAAACTATACATTCACATTTAGCCCGAATTCCTACTTCGCCTTCAGAAATTAATGCCGACATCCCAGAAATCCTTTCAAATATTATCTTGAAGCTATTGGAAAAATCACCTGATGAACGTTATCAGTCTGTAAATTCAGTAAAGAAGGACTTTGAATATTGCTATGATGAATTTGTCAAAACCGGTTGGGTAAAGAAGTTTCCTTTAAATTATCAAAATAAAGCTACTAAACAAATGAAAAATGTTCTGTTTGGCAGGGAAAAGGAATTAGAAAGTTTATATGAAGGATTAGCATGCGTCTTTGGTGGTTCCTCAAAGACTGCTCTTATATCAGGGCCATCTGGCAGCGGCAAAACTGGTTTAGTTCATTATTTGCATAATAATAACATGGAAAATAATTTTTTATTTTTAGAAGGAAAGTTTGACCAATTACTTAGGAATATTCCGTACGCCCCTATTATCCAAGCATTTAAAACTTGGGTTCGAATTATTTTATCAAAGGGAGAAAAAAATGTAACGATCTGGAAATCAAAAATTCTTCATGAACTTGGACCATATGTGAGTGCTTTATCCTTTCTTCTTCCTGAAATTGAATGGATTATTGGAAAACAGCCTGCAATTGAGAGGATGTCTTCATACGATAATCATAGTCATTATTTAATGATGTTTCAAAAATTGATTAATTTTATTTCAATTGAATGTCCACTTATCATCTTTATCGATGACCTTCAATGGTCTGATGCAGCATCATTAGAGTTAATTTGTTACTTAATCAATAATACGAGGGAAAATCGATTATTTTTGATTATTGCCTATAGAGATGGCATAGATTTGGAGGAAAACAATCGAGTAAACACAGCTTTAAAAGAAAGTATTCTTACGAATTTAAATGATAAAGTTGTTATTTCCCTCCAACAATTGTCAATAGCACAAATCACTCACTGGATCTCTATTCAATTTGATATAGCCGGATAAGTACACAAATTTCTTCGATTATTTACAAAATAACAGCAGGAAATCCTTTTTTTATCACGCAAATTTTTCGAAGCTTAACGAAAGAAATGTTAGTATCAGCTGATGATGAAGCAATGGAACATATTCAGCTTACATTATTAAATGAGATCTCAATAAATGAGGATATTGTTAGCTTCATTATTAGCAGGATAAAAAAGCTACCCGAACATGATCAAAAATTACTGAAAGCAGCTTCTTGTTTAGGCAGAAAAGTGAATGGAGAACTAATATCTGAAATTTTGAAAATCGATAGTCAAAACATCAATCATTTACTTCAGGATGCTGTTACTAAAGGGTTTGTCGTACCTATAGTTGATAATCATTCAGAAGAAGATAATAATAAATTTTTATTTATCCATGACCGTGTGCAGCAAGCCCTTTATTCACTTCTTTCATTAGATGAGAAACAATATTTGCATTTAAAAATTGGTAAATATTTAAAAGAAAATCAACCTATCCATGTAAATAATGAGGATTTATTTGAAGCTGTGTCACACTTGAATATTTGCACTAAATTGTTATCGGAGGAAGAGCGGAAGGAGTTAGCAACTTTAAATGCTCGGGCGGGGAGAGAAGCAATAAAAGTGGCTGCGTTTCAGGCTGCATACAATTTCTATTATGAGGCAAAGGGGCTTTTACAGGAGAACTCATGGCAAGACAACTATTCCCTAACTTTTGAAATAATGAAAGGATTAGGGGAATCAGCCTATCTAAATAGTAATTTTAAGCTAGCTGAAAATACCTTTAAAGAAGTAATAGATAAAGCGAAGACAAAAGAAGAGAAAATTAAACTTTACAATAATATGATTATGTTATTTACCCATTTACATCGAGTAAATGAAGCTGTTGATGCGGGTTTGAAAGGGCTGCAGTTATTTAATTGGAACATTAAACCAAATCCAAGGAAAGCAGACATAGCTAAAGAGTTACTTCTTATTCAATTTGCACTTATTAACAAAAAACCAGCAACACTTCTCAACTTGCCACATATGAAAGAACCATCACAGAAACTTTTTATTGAAACATTAATTAATTTAAATGCCCCATCGTTTCATGTAAATCAGAATTTATCTACTTATTTAATGCTAAAGGCTTTTCATTTTACATTAAAAAATGGTCAAACGGATTTTACTTGCTTAGTATTTAATAATTATTCACTTATTCAAAGTGCTGGCTTTAATAATTTTTCTGATAGCTATGAATACGGCAACATTGCATTACAGCATGTAGAACGAGGAAATAAGATTAATTTGAAAGCAAGAGTTTATTTTGTTTTCGGCACATTTGTTAATCATTGGAGAAATCCATTGCGCGACAATCTTTCATACTTAAATGAAGCACAGCAGCTTAGTGTCGAATCAGGTAACATTCATTTAGCTGGTGCATCAAGTTCCTTTATCATTATAACTATGTTTATTCAAGGCAACAGCCTTAAGGAAGTATCGAATGGTGTTCAAAAACAGCTGGAATTCGTAAAAAGTATTAACTATCGAATCTCAGTAGATTTTATTCATGAAATGGAGCATTGGCTTGACGTACTATCGAATAAGGATGTAACTCCTAATTTTGATATGCCAATTACAAATAGCGATCAGTCTGCTGATATTATTCATTATACTTTAAGACTGCAAATGGCATTTTTATTAAAAGAAGAGGAGCAGGCAAGCAACTTACTTAAGATGTTGTCAAAACTAATAACAAAAACAAATGTTCTCGTTATAACACCTGAATATTATTTTTATCAAACATTATGGTTATGTCGTTTATATGAAAAGGCTACTAAGCTGGATAGAAAGATTTATATTCGAACAATAAAAAGAAATATACAAAAAATGAAAAAGTGGGCGGAAAATGCCCCTGTAAATTATCAACATAAATATCTGCTAATGAAGGCAGAACTAAATAAAGTATTGAATAAAAGCAAGGAAGTGATCACTGGCTATTATGAAAAAGCTGCCTTTTCAGCAGGTGAATCTGGATTTTTACAGGATGAAGCGATTATTTATGAATGTATGGGTGATTATTATATAAGAATTGGCTATAAGCAATTAGCACAATATTTTTTCAATTTGGCTTATCAACAATATGTAAGCTGGGGTGCAGTTATAAAAGCAGAGAATTTTAAAAAACAGAATTTAGATATGTTTCCCTTGTTAAATGATCAGGTCGCTAGAACTGTAAATATCGATACGGAAACAATTATTAAAGCTACGCAAGCAATATCAATGGAAATCAATTATGAAGAATTAATGATCAAAATGATGAAAATCATGATTGAAAATGCTGGAGCTGAAAAAGGATATTTACTTCTTCATGAGGAAGGCAGATTACATCCCGCCATTCAAGGGAACTTAGACAAAACTTATTTATTGGGTAATCAAGTTGATATTTCCGAGTTTGCACAAGAAATTCCTCTTCAACTTATTCATTATGTTCTCAAAACGGAAGAGGCAATTGTCCTAGAAAATGCAGGTGCAATTGGACTGTTTATTGATGATCCATATGTCAAATTAAAGAAGCCGAAATCCGTACTAACATTGCCGATTATATATCAAAATCTATTAATAGGAATTTTATATTTAGAAAATAACATCATGACTCATGCATTTACGAAAGAAAGCATACAAATGTTAACAATTCTTTCATCACAGGCTGCTATTTCACTCGTAAACGCAAGAGTGTACACGATGCTTGAAGAAAAAGTAAAGGAGCGTACAAATGATCTTCAGGGTGCCATAACGAGTCTTGCTGAGGCGAATAATAAACTTGAACAGGAAGAAACGTTGAGACGTGACTTTTTAGCGAATATTTCTCATGACTTAAGAACTCCAATAACCTCAATACAAGGGTATATTGAAGCGATTATTGATGGAATTATTGATTCTCCTGATAAACAATTAAGCTATTTAAAAAGAAGCAGAGAACGTATCCTTTCTTTGAATCGTCTAATTCAAGACTTATTTGATTTATCACAGCTAACAGCTGGGAGCTTCCATTTTTCAATGGAAAATGTCGCTATAAATAAACTCTTCTTATATCTTTGTGGTCAGTATGAATGGGATGTTAAAAAGAACAACTTAGATTTTATCATTACGATTCCAGCATTAAATGACTCAGACTATCCATTAGTTTCTGTTGATATTAGAAGAATGGATCAGCTGATTTCAAATTTAATCAATAATTCAATCAAGTATACGAAAAACGGAAAAATTCAACTTGAACTAATTATTGAGGAGTCATCTGATTTTGTATGCATTTCAATCCATGATTCAGGATCTGGAATCGAACCTGAAGATCTTCATACGATTTTCACAAGATCGTATACTAAAAAAGGGCAGGCTATGGAAGATGGCCATGGTTTGGGACTCGCCATCTGTAAGGAAATTATTAGAAAACATAAAGGAGAAATTTGGGCAGAAAGTGAAATAAATAAAGGCACCTCTATATACTTTACACTTCCGAAAATAAAAATTACTGAAGATGATCTACTATTTAACTAGTAATTAAATGGATAGACACTAGAAGGTATTGTTGCTTTTATGGAACTTTTCTCCAATCAGAACGTATATACTGTTGGAATTACATATAAAAGTTTCGAGGTGGTTGAAAATGAATAATGGAAATGCAATCGTTGTGAAAAATCTATCGAAAAGATATGGTTCTTATCATGCAGTAAAGGACGTTAATTTTGAAATAAAAAAAGGCGAGTTATTTTGCTTTTTAGGTCCTAACGGAGCGGGTAAGACAACAACGATTAAAATGATGACGGGTTTACTTGAGCCTGAAAGCGGACAGGTTGAAATAACGGGGACAGATATATGGAAATCTCCGCTTGAAGCAAAAAGGAAAATGGCGTATATTCCCGATCAACCCATTCTATATCCGAAATTATCCGGCAGAGAGTTTTTAAGATTTATAGGTAGTGTGTTTGAAATAAAGCAGGATGAATTTGAAGAAAGAATGGAAAAATACCTTTCATTGTTCGAATTATCTGGAAGAGCAGATGAGCTAATTGAATCGTATTCACATGGAATGAAGCAAAAAATCAATTTATGTGGTGCTTTGATTCACCAGCCTGAAGTCTTATTCCTTGATGAACCAACTGTAGGTCTTGACCCAAAAGGGGCAAAAACATTAAAGAATCTCTTGCAGTCATTATGCATGCAGGGTATGACTGTGTTTATGTCAACACATATTTTAGAAATTGCTGAACAAATGTGTGACAGAGTCGGAATCATCAAAAATAGAGAAATCATTGCTATTGGGACGATGGAAGAATTAAGGCAAAGGGAAGGCAAGACCGATACTTCATTAGAGGATTTATTTTTAGAATTAACAGGGGATTCAGATGTAAGACATTTGATAACTGAGCTTTCGGATGATGAAGAGAAGGTGGAGAAATGACAAAAAGACTCATCCTATTATTCTGGCAAATGGGGAAAAATCAATTTCGAACGGCTCCAGACAGTACGAAAATTGCTGCTGTCTTTGCTGCAATCGGCGCAATTTTTGTCACTGTCCTATTAAGTATCGCGATAGGTGCAATGGCCTTGACGATGCCTAAAGATTTTTTTGATCCTATATTTGCATATGCCTTTTCTGGTCTCATTGCTTTTAACATTTTGTTTGGAGTTCCACAGGTTTTTAAAAATTTATATGAGACAAATGATTTATCATTATTATTTACTTTGCCGATCAAAACACGAAGCATCTATTGGGTCAAGTTTTTGCAAAGCTTTATTGGTGTTCCTGGATTTCTTTGGTTATTTTCGATTATTCTCTTAACTGTTTTTGGCATTGCCAGTAAGTCTAGTTTTGTATTTTACCCAATGGCTTACATAACCTCACTTCTATTCACATTGATTGGGATGAGCATTGCTTATATGATGAATTTAGTATTAATTCAAGTGATTCCTGTTCATAGAGCAAAGGAATTAATGACAGTAATGAGTGCCTTAGCCGGTATTATTGTATATGTTTTGTTTCAGCTTCCTAATATATTGATGAAAAATAATCCAAATGGACAAGAAATGACACAAATCCCACAGATGCCGAAATGGCTGCCAATGGAATGGGGAGGTACGGTTCTTACTGAAGCATCATCTGGGTCTTTTAGCTTTTTTCTCCCGTTTCTGATGACTTTCATTTTTGCTGCACTTATGCTCTTCATTACTTCATTACTAGTTGAAAAAGGGTTTAGAACTGGCTGGATAAAAATGAACGAAGGAAATCGCACAAAGAAAAAACGCAATGGCAAAAAAGCAAGTGCTAAGATTTATCATCCAATTATGATGATAGGAATTAAAGAGTGGAGGGCCATCCAAAGAGATTTGAGAGAATGGGTAGCCTTTCTCCCATTTATGTTTTTTATGTTTTTTCCTTTCATATCAATCATAAATGATAAAAATATGATAAATATAATCATTCATAATCCAGAAATTTCGTGGATGGCTGCACAAGCTACTTTCCTTTTTATGTTCACATTTCTAACTGGCGCCTTTGCTTCCGGTTCAATTGCGAGGGAAGCATACTCTATTCACTTTTTACATGTCTTGCCATTATCAGGCTGGAAAATCGCACTTGGGAAGTTTTGGATCAATTGGTTGATTCCTGTTGTATTCTTAATTATTTTAGAATTTGCTGGGGGCATATTTTTAAAATGGAGCCTCTTAAATATCTTTTTCGGTATTGCCGTTGTGGCGATCATGTCCTTAGGAATAACAGGAATTGGACTTTGGCTTGGGGCTATTGGTGCAAAATATAATCCAAATAACCCGCAAAACAGGCTGGAGACAGGGGTTTCCTTTTTATTAATGTTTCTATCTTTCGGATATTTACTTATTGCTGCATTACCTTCTGTTCTTGTCCTCATTCCAACGGATGCTCTTCCCATTTTTCAGCATGAAGGGCGTCCTACAGGTATATTTGGAATGCTTGTATCACTTCTCGAATGGAAAAATGATAACAAGACTTTCTTAACCATTATTTGCAGCATCTTTACACTTATCATATCGGTAGGAGTTACTTTACTAACTTTGCAATTAAGTGCAAGGAAAATTGAAAAAGGGCTTACGATCAACTTCGTGACAAATAAAAAATAATGATTACAAGCTCCTAAATAATTGGGAGCTTTTGATATTTTGCGAAGATAATCATTTTAAAGTATCGAAGTGAGAATAAAAAATGATACAATAAGTCTTGCTTATTAAAATATTAAGAGGTTTCCAAAATGAATAAACAAATAAAAAGAAATATTTTATCCATGCAAGGGTTTTACTTGTTAACTTTTTTTGGCGTGGGGAGCTTGTATCCTTTGCTCAGTGTGTATTTAAGTGAAGTTGAACATTTAAATGGCTATCAAATTGGGACCATCATGTCTATTAGCCCAATAATTATGATTTTCTTTCAGCCATTATGGGGAATGGTTTCGGATAAGCTTAACGCTCCTATTAAAATTCTTACAGTCACAACTTTAATTGCTGGGATATTTTCCCTTGGATTTATCACGTTCAGCGGCTACTACTGGATCTTTATTACTTTTACTTGTGTAGCCATTTTCCAGAGTGCGATTATTCCGATATCAGATAGTTTATCAATCAAATATTCAAGTAAAGTCAAAGTCAATTATGGGAATATCCGATTGTTTGGGTCTCTTGGATTTGGGGTAGCGGTTTTTATTATGGGGAGGCTATCTGAATGGAATCCAAAAATCATTTTTATTTCCTTTTTTGCTTCATTATTTATCGCCAGTATTCTAGCAAGGAAAATGCCTTCAGAAAATGTTTCCAATAATCAGAACTTGCTTTCTGGTGTTAAGGAAATTCTTGTCCATAAAAGGTTTCTCATTTTCCTCGTAATTACTTTTCTGATTTTTGGTCCTAATCTCGCTAATAATAATTACTTTGGCCTTTTTATTGAAAATCGCGGGGGGACCTATACAGGAATAGGGATTGCTTTTTTAATTGCTGTATTGTCCGAAATTCCCTTTATGAAGGCAGCTGGCAGCTGGATCCACCGTTTTGGATTATTGCAGATTGCTGCACTTGCTGGTGCTGTTTCCTTAATTAGATGGCTGTTATATTTTATGGAGCCAAGTCTGTGGGTCATTTACGCAACAGCTGTCATACAAGGTTTCTCAATTGGTTTATTCATTCCTGCAAGTCTTCAGTATATAAGAGATATTACGCCTGTTCATATTACCGCTACTGCTATTACATTATACTCGGCAATTGGAAATGGCTTAGGAAACTGGTTTTGCACATTTGTCGGCGGTATCATTTATGAGGAATTTAATATTTACAGTTTATACTTATTTTTCAGTGTTTTGAGCTTATTGGGGATTATCCTTAATCTATGGCTATTGAAAGAGGAAAAGGGCCATTCAACCCTTTCCGTTGCTAAAAATTAGTGATATTTATGAAAAAGAAGTTGCTTTAAGCTGCAACTTCTTTTTTTATCAATTATTCAATATATTTATTCATAAACTTTCTGGCAAGCAATCTTTTCACTTCGTTATAGGAAAGACCTGATTGACTATTCAGCCGTTTGACTTCTTCAATATCGGTCCCAGCTGCTGTATATTTTTTTATAGATTTTTGGTTATCCAATTTTGAAATCCTCCTGACTTAAAGAAATTGTCATAAATTTTTTCGCGGGATATTTTCCCTCTTTTTGTCCATACTAGAAAAAAAGGGGGCGTTTGTTATATTTTTCAATAGAAGAGGTCAAGATGATAAACCAGAGGTTGTCATGCTGGACACAGAAGTTTATGCTTGTACAAGCTGTAATGGCTGGATGCGAAAGGAATTTGCATCAGCTGATCTTAAATGTCCTTTATGTGGAAATGATACATCCCCTGAAATGAGGGAATTACCGCAAATTGAATAAATTACGAGCATAAGACTGCTGAATAAATTCGGGCGGTCTTATTTTTTTACGAATTCTCGTTTTGTTGACCTAATTCTTTATCGGCTAATAAAATATTGCCTGTTTCAACTGCCCGATGTTCATCAATTGAACCACTCGGATAATTATTATGTTTAAGGGAGTTCTCCGCGTTAAGAGCGTTATCTAGGGCTTGTCTTCCTTTTGCGTCATTTTTCTTCATTTATAACACCCCTTTATAAGATATGCTGTAACATTTCTTTAATCATAAGTTTTGATAGTTAACGGCTTCTTATTCACTGTCAACTGAAACGGATATATTTACTATTGGGATGAAAATTCAATAGAAAAAGCTATGGAGCTGCGATTTTCCATAGCTTTTCATTTGCCTGCTATTCAGCCTTTTTTGATAAACAGCGATCACATTCCATTAAATATGAATCAGTATATTCATTTATTTTTTGACCGCATTCTTGACAAATCTTTCTTGACGCAATCTCTAAAGATTCCACTTTATAATGTAACATGATTCCACTCCTTTTTATAATACAGAATATAATTTACATCCTTGTTATATAACAGTATACTCGAATTTATTTTAAATGTGTAGCCCTTTTTTGAAAATTTAAATTTTTCCACTTTTTCATTTTGTATAAGTTAAATTAAGATTTCACTTTCAACCAATATTAAATTAGATTACAATCAAAAAGTATGGTTTAAAATGTGTTTTCCAAATAGGTAAACCCTTAATAATAAGAGGGAGATGTTCATGCTGCAGATTTTTAATATAATGAATCCGATGTTAATTTTTGTGGCCATAATCCTAACATTTATTTGCTCCTATACTGGTTTAGATTTATTTTCACTCGTTCAAAATGCAGAACGTAATCGGAAGTTTTTATTTTTAGGAGGAACGTTTTCGCTTGGTGTAGGTTTATGGATAATGAATTTTATCGGCATGCTTGCCGTAAATATAAATGGGTCAAGTAATTATCATGTGCTTATTACCATTTTATCTTTACTTTCAGGGATCATTTTTACAGGTATCGCGTTTTACGGAATTATTGATAAGGAGATTAAAGCAAGGCAATTATGGATCAGCAGTTTTTTTATGACTGTCGCGGTTTTATCCATTCATAGCACTGGCTTATATGCAATGAGCATGAACATTCAATTCAATCCAGTTTTATTTATTATTTCGATCATGCTTATTTATAGCTCATTTGTCCTTTCTTTATGGATGTTGTTTTTCTCAAAGGGTTTGTCTCCTTTTAATGAAATTTGGATTAAGCCAGTTAGTGCTGTCATTATAACTGCTGCCATTATTGAGGGATATTTATTGCTTTTACGGACATTCTCAAGTGTTTTTGGAGAAAATGTTTCCCAGGCTGAATCTAATCCTAAATCATATATAATTTATTTTGTTTTTTTTATTACTTTACTTATTTTAAGCGGGCTAATTGGTTCAAGAACTGTAGTTGGCAAAAGATTAGCTGATAGTGATCATTATTTGCGTGATATTGAAGCTGCATTGGATGAATCTACGATTGTAACCATTACGAATGCTAATGGGATCATTACGTATGTAAATGATAAATTCATTGAAATATCGAAGTATGGGAAGGAAGAAATATTAGGGAAAACTCATCGTGTATTAAACTCTAATTTTCATCCTCCTGAATTTTTTCAAATTCTTTGGGAAACTATCTCTTCTGGGAAAATTTGGAGAGGGGAGATACGCAATCTGGCTAAGGATGGAAAACACTATTGGGTAAAGACTACAATTGTTCCATTCCTAAGCAATGATGGAAAGCCTTATCAATATGTTTCAATCCGAAACGATATTACAGCTCTTAAAGAAACAGAAGCACACTTGAATGATAAAATAAAGGAAGTTGGCGATATTAAATTTGCCATTGATCAATCTTCCATCGTTGCTCTCACTGATGAAAAAGGTATTATTACGAAAGTTAATGAAAAGTTTTGTGAGATTTCCAAATACGATAGGGACGAGCTTATTGGTCGCAGCCATTCAATATTAAACTCCGGACATCATCCTAAAGAGTTTTTTAGACAACTTTGGACAACTATAAGACGAGGAGAAGTCTGGAAAGGTGAAATTAGAAATGTGGCAAAGGATGGAACCTTATATTGGGTGGATACAACGATTATTCCGTTCGTAGATGAAGAAGGTAAGCCGTATCAATATTTGGCCATTCGAAATGACATTACTGAAACGAAGAAAACGAAAGAGATCCTTCATCGACAAGATAAACTAGCTGCCGTTGGACAGCTTGCTGCGGGTGTGGCACATGAAATTCGTAATCCTCTCACTTCTATGAAAGGGTATACTGAATTTCTTCAAATGGATGAAACGAATAAAGAGCGGCTGGAGTATTTCGATATTATCCTTGATGAAATTGAACGTGTGAATCATATAGTTGAGGACTTTATGCTTCTTGCAAAGCCTAAATCTGTTGAACTCAAAGAAAAAAACCTTATTCCGATTATGAAGAATGTCTTATCTTTATTTGAGCTAGAAATAAGAAATAAACAAATTCATCTTCATTTTGAATGCAGTGACGATACAATACTTATTCATTGTGATGAGTACCGTTTAAAGCAGGTTTTTATAAATTTTATTAAAAACGCAATTGAGGCTATGCCAAATGGCGGAAAACTAATCTTGAATACATATAAAAATAATGAATATGTACGTATCTCTATCACTGATTCAGGAACTGGTATTCCACCAGAACAACTAAAGAAAATTGGTGAGCCGTTTTACACAACAAAGAAAAAAGGGAATGGACTTGGACTAATGGTAAGCTTTCACATCATTGAAAGTCATGGGGGGAAAGTCAATATTGAAAGTGAACTAAATAAAGGGACAACATTTACAATAGAATTACCCGTGGTCAATTTGTAAATGGATGGGAAAGGAAGGTTTAGCACCTTCCTTTTTTTATTTTATATAAGCTAATTTTTTGTTTTATCCTTTTCTCCCGATTTGATGAAATAGCTTTGGACCGGTTTCAGCAATTGCTTGAAGCCTGATTCTATCTTCTCACTTATAAAGGATGTTCTTTCATATAAGGAGGAACGCAGATTTTCAAGCTGCCTCGATATTTTTTGAACGATTGCTTCCTGTTCGTCTAGCCGTTCCATAACGGTCTTATGAAATACCTCATGCACCTCGAGTTTTTGTGATAATTCTTCATACACGTTTTCCTGTTTGTTTAATTGGTTTGTTAAATCACGTGAAAATGATTCGAATTGGCCAATTTTCCCAGTCAATGCTTCAGTTGAGGCGTGCTGAAATGATACTTGATCAAGAACAGCTTGATTAATTAAGCTTTCTTTTTCTAGGCTTTCCAATATGATAGCATTCCTTCCTTCAAGCTCATTTAATCGTTCTATAATAATCTGGTTTGCGGTTTCCTGAGAATTCATAACTTCTAAAAACTGAAGTATCACGTTATCCTGCTCATCCAATCTATCCATCAATCTGACAAGGTCGTAATTATGTTTAGATGCTGTACGCTGGATATTATGATTAATGCCCTTTAAAGATTCGGATATTTGAAAATCCATTTTCTCATACGTATCTGTCAACTGATGATTAACCAATTTCTGCTCATGAAGAATTTCTTGAAGATAATTCAGGCGAAAGGAATCTTGATTAGACTGAGTTTCTAGTTGATGCTTCTTATTAAACAGATTGGGTACAATCTGACTATTTGTGTATAAACCCAAGAAAAACACTCCTTTATTTTCCTGCTATTTATACAAACAGCATTATTTACATGCTATGTACTATATAGGAAAAGGGTGGCAAGAATAGGCGATAATCTATTGGATAGGAATGGTCTCCATTAATATCCCTTGAGTTTATGCTCCTCTAAATTTACAATAATGGTAAATTTAATTATATTAAAGTAGTCAGTGCCCGTTGTATCTAGTACAATAAAATTGAACATCTATAAGTTAAATTGGTTTACGTTTTAAGGCCAAGAAGATACACTTGGATAGAAAGGGTAATAATTTTTTTAAATGAAGTTTTGTTTCTTGGATGAATCTTCCTCTAGCAGGAAGTTCTAATAATTTTTAGAGTGAAGGGATGATGGTTAAATGGCTATTTCTTTATCAAAAGGACAAAAAGTAGATTTAACGAAAACAAATCCTGGTCTGTCAAAGGTTGTTGTTGGCCTTGGCTGGGACACAAATAAATATGACGGGGGACAAGCGTTTGATTTAGATGCAAGTGTGTTTTTACTTGATGCATCTGGTAAATGTGCATCTGATAAAGACTTTATTTTTTATAATCAACTAGAAGGCGGCAATGGGTCTGTTGTACATACTGGAGATAACCGCACAGGGGAAGGTGACGGTGATGATGAGCAAGTAAAGGTGGACTTAAGTGCTGTTCCAGCAAGCATTGAAAAAATTTCTTTCGTTATTACGATTCATGATGCTGAAAGCCGCGGGCAGAATTTTGGACAAGTTTCCAATGCGTTTGCCCGAATTGTCAATGAAGCAACTAATGAAGAGGTTATTCGCTATGACTTAGGAGAAGATTTTTCAATTGAAACAGCGATTGTAGTTGGGGAATTATACCGTCATAATGGTGAATGGAAATTCTCTGCTGTTGGTTCAGGTTACCAAGGCGGTCTAGCACGAATTGCGACTGACTTCGGATTACAGGTTGGCTAAAGAATAAGGGGTCCTAAAGCCCATTAATCTTCAATAAAACAAGAGGGAATGGAAATTATTTTCTAACTCCCAATTGAATAAACATTTATTTCAGGGAGGGTTTATGATGGGAATTCAATTGGCAAAAGGACAAAGAATTGACCTAACAAAAACTAATCCTGGTTTAACAAAAGCGATCATTGGACTTGGATGGGATACGAATAAATATCAGGGTGGACATGATTTTGATTTAGACGCTTCTGCCTTTTTAGTAGATGCAAATAATCGTTGCCAAAATGATCTCGACTTTGTTTTTTATAATAACCTTCAACATCCAAGCGGGTCTGTCGTTCATACGGGAGATAACCGTACAGGAGAAGGGGATGGGGACGATGAGCAGCTGGTTGTTGATTTCACTAAAATCCCTTCCCATGTTCATCGAATTGGCATTACAGTGACGATCCATGATGCTGAGACTAGACAGCAAAACTTTGGTCAAGTTTCAAACGCTTTTGTAAGATTAGTTGATGATTCTAATAATCAAGAATTATTGCGTTTCGATTTAGGTGAAGATTTCTCAATTGAAACGGCGGTAGTTATATGTGAATTATACCGTCACGGAAACGACTGGAAATTTAATGCCATCGGCAGCGGTTTTTCTGGTGGATTAGCAGCGTTATGCCGGAATTATGGTCTCCAAGTGTAGGTCTGCCAAATTATGCATCTGAAAAACACTCCTTCACGGAGTGTTTTTCCATGTTAAGATACCCTTTAAAGAAAGACAGCTTAGCATTTTTTAAAAATTTTAGGGAGAAGGAAAAATTGAAAATAGGTCTCGTTAGGCATTTCAAAGTAAAAAATGCTATACCGGAAAAAACTTGGATGACTCCCGCAGAACTATCAAAATGGTTTGAGGACTATGATTTATCCGACATTGAAAAGGGTGAAACCGATCTTCAAAACTTGGAATGGGAAACGTGTTATTCAAGTGATTTATCTAGAGCGGAGAAAACAGCTCATGCAATCTTTGTAGGTAAGATAATAAAAACCGAGAAATTAAGAGAGGTTAAAGCATATCCAATTATTCAAGCCAATATTAAACTTCCCTATCAGCTATGGGCAGTTCTCGTCCGGCTTGCCTGGCTATTCAACCATCCTTCGCAAAAGGATTCAGTTAAGGCTGTTAAAGAAAGGATTAATTTATTCTTAGATGAGGTCTTTTCTGCTGGAAATGAACATGTACTGATAGTTAGCCATGGAGCCTTAATGATATTTATGCGGAAGGAATTACTTAAAAGAGGATTTAAAGGGCCAAAAATAAGTCACCCTAAAAACGGTATTTTATACGTTTTTGAAAAATAAGCTTAACATACAAGTGAATTTCAGTAGGAATTGGCTTAATTTTATCTATATAATTTGTACTATTTATTTGCAAGAACACCATATGATAGTACAGGTGAAAATTTAGGAGGTGTGTAAATAATGTCTATTCACATCGTCCAAAGAGGAGACTCCCTATGGGCAATTTCAAAGCGATATAATGTACCAATTCAATCAATACTCAATGTAAACGGGTTGTCTGCTAATGGAATCATTATTCCCGGATTAGCCCTTTATATCCCTGATCAAGCATTACCTATTAGATCAAAGATTATAGCTAAAGGCGATTCATTGTGGGGATTGGCACAGAAATACAGAACTAATATAAATGCTATCCTCTCAGCTAATCCCGGTATTCAGTCAAATAACCTAGTTGTTGGACAAAAAATAAATATACCCTCTCCTTTGAAATTATCGATGCAGACACTCGGGTTCATTATTCCCTTTTCTCCTCAATCATTTATCCCCATTTTAAAACAAGTAGCTAAAGAGATTTCTTATTTAGCCATCGTCTCTTATTCACTCACAAATGAGGGATACACATATTTAGCTGTAGATGATACACAAGTGATTAAAGAGAGTAAAAGATTAGAAATTACTCCTTTATTGATGATCAGAAATTTTGCAAATCAGAAATTTAGTCCAGAGTTAATTGGTCAAGTACTAGAAAATTCTGTCTATCGGAAGAACTTAATTAATAGTTTGATGAATTTTATTACGGACAAGGGATATGGAGGAGTAAGCATTGATTTTGAGTTTATTCCGCCGCCAAGGAGGCAGGATTTTAATACCTTTCTTAATGAATTAAAAACAGCACTTGGCCCCTTAATTCTTCATGTAAACGTTCATGCGAAAACAGCAGACCTCCCGCAAAATCGGATAGTCGGCGCTTATGATTATTCAGCCATTGGGAAAGCGGCAGATATTGTTGCGGTCATGACGATAGATTATGGGTATCCAACAGGACCGCCAAATCCTGTTTCACCTATATGGTGGATAGAGGACGTCATTCAATATTCCATCAGCTTAATCAACCCCAAAAAACTGCAAATGGCTTTGCCTTTATATGGTTATGATTGGAGGGTAATTGACAACTTAACAAAGGCACATTCTCAATTAAATGCACAAAATTTAGCGATCTCATCAGGTGCTCTTATAAATTATGATCTCAACTCATCTACTCCAAGCTTTAACTATTGGAAGGGTTCAGAAAGGCATATTGTATGGTTTGATGATATTCGCAGCTTTGCTGAAAAGTATAAATTGATTGATCAATATCATTTATTAGGTTTAACTTTTTGGCAATTAAGCCTTCTATTTCCGCAAAACTGGGTCTATTTGGAAAATAATATTATTATTAATTAAAAAAGGATGCCATATAGGCATCCTTTTACGTATTGCGGCGGTTGACTGCACGCCACATCGTGCATTCCAAAATTGGAGTGTCAATCCGTCTTACGCAATTAGCTCATCGCAATATAGACTATAACATAATTCACTGACATTGGCAATCCCCATGATAAGGAAGAATCTTTGCGAAATAATCGTTAAATTTGTATAATATTTGAAGCTTATAAAAAAGCATTCAACTAGTAAGTAGGGAGATATAATGGAAAAATTACAACCATTTTGGGAAGCAATTAGACGATTCTGGCGTAATAAGCATATAACAAAAATAGCGATGTTAGTTATACTAACGGTTATATTAGGAACGATCCTTTTCTTTGCCTTTATAGCGGCAACCGCAAATGTTGAAACTTTAAAGGAAGGTTTAAAGCAATCAACTGTCATATACGATAAAAATGAGGAAGTCGCAAGCAGCTTGGCAACGAATCGTTCGGAAGGGATTGCCATTGAAGAAATGCCTGACTATGTCAAAAATGCTGTTGTTGCAATTGAGGATGAACGATTTTACAAGCATAATGGGTTTGATGTGAAGGGAATAGCCCGAGCCTTCTTTAAGAATATTTTTGCCGGCAGAATAACAGGTGGAGGCAGTACGATTACCCAGCAGCTTACGAAAAATGCTTTGCTTTCATCTGAAAAAACGTATAAGCGAAAAATTGAAGAATTATTCCTTGCTGTTGAAATTGAAAAGAAATACAAAAAGGACGAAATTCTGCAAATGTACTTAAATCAAGTTTATTTTGGCAGCGGCGCTTGGGGAATTGATCAGGCATCCAATAAATATTTCAATAAAGGGGCAAAGGACTTAACTATTAGTGAGTCTGCCCTTTTAGCTGGATTGTTACAGGCGCCTTCTGCACTAGATCCGTTCAGAAATTATGACCGAGCAATAGAGCGGAGAAATGTTGTCCTTGGAAAAATGAAAGAACATGACATGATAAGCGGTGACGAATATGAAAAAGCCATCACAGAAACGATCCAATTAAATGAAGGAAAAGGCAGCTTTATCGAAAGAAAATATCCATATTACGTTGATGCAGTCTTAGATGAAGCCATTCATAAATATGGCTTAACACAGGAAGAAATTTTTACTAGAGGATACCGAATATATACCGAAATGGACCAAAATTTACAGTCAGGGCTCGAAAAGGTATATGAAAGTGACTATTTATTTCCACGTGGACGAAATGGAGTGCTTGTTCAAAGTGGAGCAGTTCTTTTAGACCCGGCTTCTGGCGGTGTAAGAGGACTTGTAGGCGGAAGAGGCAGCTATGTATTCCGAGGCTTTAACAGAGCCACACATATTAAAGCACAGCCTGGATCAACCTTAAAGCCTTTAGCTGTTTATACTCCTGCACTTGAAGAAGGCTATCAGGCTACATCCATGCTTAAGGATGAACCAATGTCCTTTGAAAAATATAAACCAGAAAATGCGTCAAAGAAATATTCCGGTGAAGTTCCAATGTATAAAGCAATAGAGGAGTCTCTAAACGTTCCTGCCGTTTGGCTACTCGATCAAATTGGTCTTGAAAAAGGAATTGATTCGCTGAATCGTTTCGGAATTCCTTTAGAAAAGGAAGATGAGTATTTAGGTATTGCATTGGGCGGCATGCACAAAGGAATTTCCCCATTAAAGCTCGCTGAGGCTTATTCTACATTTCCAAACGGGGGAAAACGAAAAGATGCACATTTAATTACAAAAATTGTTGGCCCGACAGGTAACGTGATTGCTGAAAGAAAGAAGAAAACAGTGAAAGTAACTTCAAAAACCGTAGCCAATCAAATGACATCGATGCTTCTAAATGTCGTTGAATCCGGAACAGGAAAAGGAACAAAAATAAATGGCGTCCAGCTGGCGGGAAAAACGGGATCCACTCAGCTGCCTTATAAAGATATAAACGGAACAAAGGATCAATGGTTTGTTGGATATACTCCAAATTTAGTTGGGGCAGTATGGCTTGGCTATGATCAAACAGATCGGGAACATTATCTATCAAGCAGCAGCTCCAAAACTGTTGTCCCATTATTTAAATCTATTATGGAAAACTCTATCCCCTATGTTGAACAAGCAGAATTCTCCACGAAATCTGTAAATGAAAAGATGACCGAAAAAGAGTTTCAGGAAGAAGTTGAAAAGACGATTAAGGATTCCGCAGAAAAAATTAAAGAAGAGCTTCCAATATGGAAAGAGAAGCTTATGGATGGTGTGCATGAGCTAGAACAATTTGGGGAGTTCCTTAAAGAGAAATGGAAAAGCATGATGAATAAATAGAATTCAAAAACCGGGGAAACCCGTTTTTTTTCGACAGGAAAGAATACTCTCATTTTATTAATGGTATAATCAAAATAGCTTTGCTAGCAATTTGATAATAGTCGATATCAAACTGCTAGCAAACAAATAGCATTCGCTATAACACTTTCAAACAGGAGGCACATTCGCACTATGACTGCTGATAAAAGAATTCAACTGAATGTCCGTATAGCAAAAGAAACCTCTCGAAAATTGGATGAAATTGTCCAATATTATCAAGAAAACATGAAGGTTGGCAGGATCTATAAAGGAGATGTTTTGTCGGATATAATAGAAAAATCCTATGAGATCATGAACAAGCAAAAACAGATGAATAAAAAGTTTTAAAGGCGTCTAGGAGACTTCTGCTTTACAATTCTTATTTTATTCTTGGTAGAATATTGTCAAAATAGTTAGAAATGGATAATATTTAATTAAGGATGGTGATATTATGCGGCCTAGAATCCGTAGAAGAGGGATAAATCTTGAAGATTTTAAATTTGGTCTAACAACCATTTTTCTGCATGTATCATTTTATGGATTAATCATTTTTATTTTAGTATTATTTATTGAACTATTTAGTTAAAACAAAAAGCATCAATTACTTTTATTTAGGTTATCAATAATGGTATGATAGGAATTGATTTTTACAGAAGGAGATGATTTTATGTCGAAAAAAGGATACATATTAATGCAAAATGGGGAAAAAGTGGAGTTTGAATTATATCCAGATGCAGCACCTGGAACAGTTGCAAACTTTGAAAAGCTTGCAAATGAAGGCTATTATAATGGACTAAACTTCCACCGTGTAATCCCTGGATTTGTAAGTCAAGGCGGATGCCCGCATGGAACAGGAACAGGTGGCCCAGGCTACACCATTAATTGTGAAACAGAAGGCAACCCTTATAAGCATGAAGCGGGGTCATTTTCAATGGCACATGCTGGACGCAATACAGGGGGAAGTCAATTCTTTATCGTTCATGAGCCTCAGCCACATTTAAATGGAGTTCATACTGTTTTTGGAAAAGTGACTTCAGGTTTGGACACGGTATTAAAAATGAAAAATGGCGATGTTATGGAGAAAGTTGAAGTTACAGAAGCATAAAATTCGATTGAGAAAGAGCCTAAATGGCTCTTTTTTTTGTGAACTTGGCATTCTTAATTTGCAAATTTATAAAATAAATTGCCTGCAAAACTTAAAACCGATTTATTTTTAGAATTGAGTTCATACTAAAGGAAAATTGCAATAAGGAGATGACATAGATGGGTGCTATTGAAAAAAATGGATATCAATTTCAAGCTGAATATAGTGTCGTTAATCAGGATGGAGCCATCCATGTTTATAAAAATGGAAAATTCGTTGAGGAAATTCTATTTGAGTTTTCTGGAAAATTCCCTGAACATAACTTCATTGAAGAGCTAGTCAACCACTATTGCTTTGAACATGGTATTTAAGGGACAGGGGGCGGTCCATAGTCCCTTAAATACCTTGTAAGCGAATGATTAAGTTTCACTCACATTACATTTTTTGAACTTTCCTTCGTAAATTTTTTTCGAATCAATGCTCCTCCTAATATGAATAGAGGTAAAAATCCTCCAATTGTTAATGAGAAAACTAGATTAATTCCATTATCCCAATTTTGCTGTTCTACAACATTTGGAATCATTATTGAAGCAAAAGCAACGGCGATCATAGCTAAAGGGAGAGTGATTGGCCGGTAATCCTTTAAATTTAATACTTGAGCAAGCCCTAAACAAGTCGCATAAAAATAAATCAGCATCTTAAAATAGGTCGTCATAATCCACATAAATGCTATGACGGCTTCAATTCTCTGCAAAAAACCGCCTATGTTAATTTTTTTGGCTAATGCATACCCCGGATATAAATTTCTAATAGTCGTGTCAACACCAAGAACCATTGTAGATAACAATGTAATAACAAGAACGACAAAACCTCCTATTAATGTACCAATAAAAAATGATTTTTGCGCTTTTTTCGGCTCATTTACATAGGCAGGGTATATCATTAATAACACAACCGCATTAAAATAGTTAACATCAAGTAAATGTAAAACTGGCAGAAATAAAGGTTTTATACCGTTTTCCATTACAGGTTGAATGTATTCTAACTTTATTTGTGGTGCAACAAATAGTAACATTAAAAAAAGCAAAATAAAGGCAATAATGTTGATTTCCGCAGTGCGTGAAAATGTTTCCAGTCCAAGACGTACTGCCATTACTAAAATAACAGCTAACATAATATGCAACACTTCTATTGGTGTTTCTGGCATGAGGTTTACTGTAATAAAAGTTCCCGAATAAAATAAAAGTTCTACCGTATAGACGAATGGCATTGTAAGGAACAAAAGAGAAATTATTTTCCCAAGCCATTTACCGAGAACTTTTTCATTGACTTGTACAAAGTTCAGATTAGGATAAAAGCCGGCAATCGCAGTAAATAACCATACAAATAATAGCCCAACCCCTATACTAATTATGACTGCAATCCATGCGTCTTGCCGTGCATAAGAAGCTAAGAATGATGGGGTTACTAAAATACTCGTCCCTATCGTAAAAAAGATCACTAACACTCTAAATTGCCGAACCGATATTTTTCCCTTTTCAAGCATCATTATCACCTAGATTCATATCAGCAGTTCATTAACAAAATCGCTAAATGGCTTAAAAATAACAGCAAGCCCTTGCAAAGGGTTTGGAATATAGAGATGTAAATTATATGCAATGCTTAATCCAACACCAATTATCAGCAAAATCGAAAATACCCAGCTTTCTTTCTTTAACTTATTTTTTTTAAGATAAGGTACTTCAATAGCAATAATAATAATGGCTATAACAAAAATCCCAATAACCATTAACATAGGCAGGCTCCCCTCAGTTGTAAAAGATACCCATTCATTGTTTTTTTAGAAAATCATAGCTTTAAAAAGTCCTTTCAACACCGAAGGCAATTTATTCATTTTGTTCTGGGGGCTTCGGAGCTTGAGACTCATCTCTTTTTATATTTTTCTGACTGATTAAACGGGGGCGCGAAAATAAACCCCATCTTGGTAAGCGCAAGATTGCATCCTTTTGATCTTCTTGAATATATGGACCAAATGGGGACATAAAAGGAATCCCAAAAGATCTTAAACTGCATAAGTGAAGTGTAAGAGCGATCAATCCGATGATCAATCCGAATAAACCGAACGAAGCTGCTAATGCCATGAAAGGAAATCTCAGCATTCTAATGGAAATGGACAAATTATACGAGCTAACAATAAAGCTTGAAATGGCTGTAATTGAGACGACAATAACCATGGCAGCAGAAACAATCCCAGCTTCTACAGCTGCTGTCCCAATCACTAAAGTTCCGACAATCGATACGGCTTGCCCAATCGCCTTTGGCAATCGCAATCCAGATTCCCGTAATATTTCAAAGGTAACCTCCATCATTAACGCTTCAACGAAAGCTGGAAAGGGAACACCTTCTCGTTGTGCTGCTAATCCGATTAATAATTGTGTCGGCAGCATCTCTTGATGAAAAGTTGTAATCGCAATATAAAGGGAAGGGCCTAACAAAGCGATAAAAAACCCAACAAACCGAAGCATCCGAATAAGAGTCACAATATCAGCCCGGTTATAATAATCGTCAGGAGCATGGAGAAATTGAACGAACAAGGCAGGGACTAATAGCACAAAGGGAGTCCCGTCAACAAGAAGGGCAACACGGCCCTCTAAAAGGCTTGCTGCAACAACATCTGGACGTTCTGTATGATAAATGGTGGGAAAAGGTGTATACGTTTCATCTTGAATTAATTCTTCTATATATGCGCTATCTAACATGCTGTCAATATTTACTTTGTCAAGGCGACTCCTTACTTCTGCCACTACTTTATCATTTGCAATTCCGTTTATATACATGAACGAAACCGTCGTCTTTGTTTGTTTTCCAATTTTTTTCGTCTCTAGCCATAGGTTCTGATTATTAATTTTTCGGCGAATTAATGCGGTATTCGTCCGTATATTTTCCGTCAGGGCCTCCCTTGGTCCGCGTATTGCGTTTTCATTCGTTGGTTCTGAAACGCTGCGTTCTTTTCCTCCCTTCATTCCTACCGCAAAACCTTTTGAAAATCCTTCGAATAAGAGAATGACATGCCCTGATAATAGAGAATCAAACAAGCTGTTATAGTCTGATACATCTGAGATTTCTCCAACTGTAAGCACTGTCTCTTTAAAATAAATAAGGAGATCTTCAAATTCTGTAGTATCAATATTGAGTTGCGGCAAATCCAGCATTAAAGATTCCATTATAAAGTTTTGATTTGCTGTACTATCGATTAATCCATCCGTATAAATGATTCCTGCTTTTATTTTTTGTTCTTTGCCGAGGCGAATCTCACGGGTGATAATATCATCACTGTTACCAAGCGTTTCTTTAATTTTTTGAATATTTCCAGCTACACTCTCGTTTAATTTATTATTTTGAACCTCTTTTTGTTGTTTCTTATTTTGTGCAGCTGAGATACGGTTTGGTCTTTGCTTTTTTGCTGATTGTTTGAAAAATCCCATAATGAGACTCCCATCCTTATTTCTAATTTATTGTTGAAATGGCAGGAAACTCCTCTATAAATATTTTGTACTTATTTTGCTTAAAAAATCCATGATTCGCAGAGTATATAACTATTATGAAAGATTTAGGAGGTTACTGATGAAACGAAATATTCTAATTATGATCATATTGATTAGTTTCCTCATCATTCTTTCTGGCTGCTGGAATCGAAGAGAATTAAATGAGCTCGCAATCGTGATGGGGATGGGAATTGATAAATCAGAAGATCAATTTGTGGTGACAGCACAAGTCGTAATTCCAGGAGAAATCGCAAAAAAGGGAGGAGGCGGAGGGAAAACTCCAGTAGTCGTTTATCAAGAGAAAGGCGAGACAATATTTCAGGCAATCAGGAAAATTACAACAGAATCACCTCGAAAGTTATATTTTGCACACCAGCGGATTTTAGTGTTAGGGGAAGAATTTGCAAAAGAAGGGATAGGTAAGGCGTTAGACTTTCTATCAAGGGATCCAGAGCTGCGAACTGATTTTTATATCGTTGTAGCAAAAGATTCTAAAGCTGGAGATGTTTTAAAAGTTTTAACCCAATTAGAAGATATACCTTCAAATCAATTATTCTCGTCCCTTGAGTCTGCAGAGAAAGCATGGGCACCTACTGTTACAGTAACATTAGATAAGCTTATAACAGACTTAGTGAGTGATGGGATTGACCCGGTGTTAACTGGAATCACCCTTAAAGGAGATGTGAAAACGGGAGAAACGAAACAGAATATAGAGGTTACCAGCGCTCCTACTATACTGAAATACAATGAAATGGCATTATTTAATAATGATAAACTAATTGGCTGGTTAAATGATCAAGATAGTAGGGCCGTTCACTATGCAACAGGAAAAGTGAAAAGCACCCTTGGCGTGATTCCTTGTCCAAAAACAGGAAAAATAGGGATAGAGGTAATGAGGACAAAGGCTGATATAAAAGCGAAGGTTAAAAACGGAGAACCAAAAGGCAGTATAAAAGTTCAGATAGAAGGGAATGTAGCTGACGTTGAATGTCGTGGCCTTGACTTAAAAAAAACCAAAACTATTTATGATCTAGAAAAGATAAGTGAAAAAGACGTTAAGGAAAGCATTCAATCTGCCATTGAAGTTACCCAAAAGGAGTTTCAATCTGATGTTTTTGGGTTTGGAGAAGCACTCCATCGCTCTGATCCTGCCTATTGGAAAAAGGTAAAAAAAGAATGGGGCCAAAAATTTTCGGAGATGCCAGTGACCGTAGAAATTGACGTTAAGATTCGCCAAACCGGAACGATTGGAAATTCTCCTCTAAACGAAATAGAAGAGTAATTTAGCTTGTTTAGGCATACTGCCTGTTAGATTAATTAATTTTTTTAAATCTAAAAGTTAA
Source organism: Bacillus sp. JJ1773 (assembly GCF_036962035.1). Classification (NCBI taxonomy): domain Bacteria; kingdom Bacillati; phylum Bacillota; class Bacilli; order Caryophanales; family Bacillaceae; genus Bacillus; species Bacillus sp. JJ1773. The sequence continues at coordinate 5,058 of NZ_JBALNX010000130.1, read as the reverse complement.
AACTAAGTAAATACTCCTACTAATGGCAATAAAACTATGCAAAAACAGTCCAAACGAATCTATTAAATTGAATTCAGAATTATTAAAATGTTATTAACACCTAGAACCGGCTTCAAATTTATCTCTAATAAAAGCGGTAACGCTTAAGGAGGGAAAGAAATGGAGCATTTAGTTCGTGTTATTCCTTTTAAGCTGATGAATCTAGCAGATGGGGCAAATGAAATTCCGAAAGGGGTTGAATTAATTCAAGCACCAAAGATTTGGAAAGATACGAAGGGAAAAGGTGTAACTGTTGCGGTTTTAGATACAGGCTGTGAAATAACTCATCCTGATCTTAAAGACCGTATTATTGGCGGAAGAAACTTTACAAATGATGATAAAGGAAATCCAGATTTATTCATGGACTACAATGGGCATGGAACCCATGTAGCTGGAACGATTGCAGCAGTCGAGAATAATAATGGAGTGATCGGTGTAGCACCAGATGCAAGCTTGCTGATCGTAAAGGTACTAAATAAAAATGGATCTGGTCAATATGACTGGATTATTAAGGGCATTCATTACGCTATTGAACAAAAAGCTGATATTATTTCGATGTCACTCGGGGGCCCAAATGATGTGCCAGAGCTTCACGAAGCCATCAAAAATGCGGTAAACAATAATATTCTCGTTGTTTGTGCCGCTGGGAATGAGGGAGATGGGGATGACGCTACAGACGAATTTGCTTTCCCTGGATCTTATAATGAAGTTATTAGCGTAGGAGCGATAGATCTAAAGCGCCGATCATCTGAATTTAGTAATTCCCACAATGAAATCGATTTAGTAGCACCGGGTGAAGAAATCCTTTCAACCTTTTTGAATGGAAAATATGCCACTTTAAGCGGCACGTCTATGGCTGCACCCCATGTCTCAGGTGCGCTTGCTTTAATAAAAAATTTATCCTTTCAGTATTTTGAACGGCAGCTTTCTGAGCCAGAGCTTTTTGCACAATTAATTAGAAGAACGATTCCTTTAGGATATTCACCGAAACTGGAAGGAAATGGTCTTGTATATTTGACAGTTCCCGAGCATTTGGCAACTATTGTTGAACAGGAATTTAAAACATTCATAGTAAACTCAATATAATATCTAATTGAAAAGCCTGATTTCAGGCTTTTTTTTATCTCATCAATTTCTTATAAAACCTGAATTATGCTATCATTTAATGATTAATACAATTCATTGATGATAGAAGGTGTATGAAATGAAACCAATAAATGATCATCTAAAAGAAAACCTACATCTAGTATTTGTTGGCTTTAATCCAAGTATCCGTTCATCAGAAACCGGCCATCATTTTGCCAATCCGAATAATCGTTTTTGGAAAATTCTTCATGAATCAGGTTTGACCCCAAGGAAATTTGCTGCAACCGAGGATTATAAAGTGCTAGATTTAGGTTATGGAATGACAAACATTGTGCCCAGACCAACGAAGGCTGCAGATGAAATTACGAAAGAAGAATATGAAGCAGGTAGAATCGAGCTTTTAAGAAAAATAAATGATTATAAACCGAAGATTGTCTGTTTTGTCGGAAAGGGAGTTTATCAGGAATTTAGCAAGAAAAAGTCCATTCCTTGGGGGAAGCAAGAGGAATCAGTAATTCCCGGCACAATTGATTTTGTTGCACCGTCATCTAGTGGGTTAGTTCGAATGAAAATAGAGGAGATTATTCAAATTTATTCTGAGTTGCCTAAGCTGCTATCTTAATTATGAAATGAATCAAAGGGAGATCAACAAGTGGAAACGTTTACGGAAAAAGCCATACTTATCATTAAAAATATCCCAGCTGGAAAAGTGATGACTTATGGGCAAATTGCGAAGCTTGCAGGCAGTCCGAGAGGGGCAAGGCAAGTAGTAAGAATTCTGCACTCCATGAGCAAAAAACATCAACTTCCTTGGCATCGTGTGATCAATTCAAAAGGGGAAATTGGTTTAAAAGATGATGAGCATTATTCAGTTCAAAGACTTTCTTTAGAGAGTGAAGGGGTAGAATTTAAACTGAATGGAACGATTGATCTAAATCTTTATTTGTATGAACCAAACCTTAACTATTATTAAAAGAAAAAAGGAGGTTTTTCTAAATAGAACCTTCCTTTTTCTCTACATCAAATAGACTATTTCGTTCTTCCTGCATATTCTTCAATTATTTCAATCGTCACATGCTTCCTTGCAGGTATAATTCCCTGTTTAGCTAGGTCGTTAATCCTCGCTGTCACTTCATTTATTTTATCTGCTGTGAAGGGTTTACCTTCTCTGCAATGTTGAAGAGCTTGTTCAATATAATATTCCCTTTGCTGATTTAAAGCCATAAATTCAGTAATCCGCTTGTTTTGTTTATTGACATGCTTCGTTATCTCTTTATGCACACTCGTGCTATCACTCTCCTTATTCCATATACCATAACAGCTTTGCTAGTTGCGTTAAGAGAAAAATTACTCTTTTACAAGAATTCATTTTTATTAAAATTTATTGAAATTCTGTTTGATTTCATACTGATCAATTTAGCAGAATACAATAAAATATTGAATGAAAAACACTACTTTTTCCTCATACTGGAAATAGAGGGATTCACCTTTCAAAGAAGAATTGTATTAAACATAAAATAGAAGAAAGGTGTTGAAATCATTGAAAAATCCAATGAAATTTAGTCTTAGTTTTTTATTGATTTTCATGCTAGCGATCGTTCCTCAAATAAACCCAGAGAAACCGGTCGTTCAGGCAACTGAAGAAGGAGGAGCACTGGTTCAGGAACTAAATCAGCTCCTCAATAATGATCCTGACTTAAAAGGAGCACTAGCTGGTGTAAGTGTTCGATCAGCCGAGACAGGAGAGTTGCTGTATGATCATATTGGAGATATTCGCTTAAAGCCTGCCTCTAATATGAAACTGCTAACCGCTGCAGCTGCTCTATCAACATTAGGGGAAAATTACAAATTCTCAACTGAACTGCTTACTGACGGTTCTGTAAAAGGGGTAACATTGCAAGGAAATCTCTATCTAAAAGGAAAAGGAGATCCGACATTATTAAAAGCGGATTTCGATCAATTTGCAAGGAAGATTAAAGATTTGGGAATCGGTATTATTCATGGTGATTTAGTTGCTGATGATACGTGGTATGATGATATCCGCTATTCTATGGACTTAACTTGGAATGATGAAACTTATTATTATGGAGCTCAAGTTTCAGCTCTAACGGCTTCACCAAATGAAGATTATGACGCTGGAACCGTTATTGTTGATGTAAATCCAGGGAAAAATACAGGTGTAGAACCTATTGTTACACTAGAACCAAAAACGGATTATGTAAACATTATTAATAACGCCAAAACAGTTGCCAAAGACGGGAAGAAAAGCATTTCAATAGAACGTCAGCACGGGACAAATAATATTATTATTGAAGGCACCATTCCATTAGAAGCGAGCAGAGCGAGAGAATGGATGGCTGTATGGGAGCCTTCAGGTTATGCACTTGATTTATTCGAACAATCACTATTAGAGCAAGGAATAAAATTAAATGGGAAAGTGCGAACAGCAGCTGCACCTGAGGGAGCAAATGTATTAGTCAGTCACCAATCAATGCCATTATCTGAATTACTTATTCCTTTTATGAAATTAAGCAATAATGGACATGCAGAAGCAATAATAAAAGAAATGGGCAAGGTTGTTAAAGGAGAAGGCAGCTGGGATAAAGGCATTGAAGTGCTGAAAGAGGAGCTTATCAAATTAGGGATTAACACTAACACACTCGTTCTTAGAGATGGCTCTGGTATTTCCCATGTGAATTTAATACCTGCAAATGAAATTTCCAAGCTCTTGTTTGCTGTTCAAGACAAGGAATGGTATGAAAGCTATTTGACATCATTGCCTATTGCAGGGGCGACTGATCGAATGGTAGGAGGAACACTTCGAAATCGAATGATTAATTCTGTTGCACAAAACAAAGTAATGGCGAAGACTGGCTCCATTTCTACTGTCAGCTCATTATCTGGTTATGTGGATACGAAGAGCGGCGAAAGACTTATATTTTCAATTGTTTTAAATAATTTAGTTAACGGTTCAAAGGGGAAAGTAATCGAGGATAAGATTGCAGTTATTTTAGCAGAACAATAGATTTAAAAAAGCGGATCCAATTGGACCCGCTTTTTTATATTAAGCTTTAGCAGCTTGAACGTCTAATGAAATTTTCACCTTATCCCCTACAAGGACACCGCCTGTTTCCAGAGCAGAGTTCCAAGTTAAACCATAATCACTGCGCTTAATAGCTCCTTCAACAGTGAAGCCAACCTTATCGTTGCCCCATGGATCTTTACCTGTACCTTCATAACTAACCTCAAACGTTTCCGTTTTCGTTACTCCGCGAATTGTTAAATCGCCAGTTACATCATATTCGCCATCACCATTATTTACAATCTTAGTAGATTGGAAGGTCATAGATGGGTTATTTTCCACATCAAAGAAGTCACCTGAACGAAGATGGTTATCACGATCAGCATTACGTGTATCAATGCTTGCAAGATCAACTGTAAATTGAATGTTTGCTGACGTTAAGTCCGTAGGATCTGCTTCAATCACTGCATCGAATTGATTAAAAGTTCCTTTCACATTCGCAATCATCATATGCTTGATAGAAAAATCAACGCTGCTGTGTGCTGGATCAAGGGCCCATTTTGAATTTGTCATTTTAGTTTCCTCCTAATTTTCGCTTGAATTTATTTTATTTGAATTCGAGATAACTTAATTCTAAATAAATTATATGAACACTTCCTCTATTTGTCAATAAAAAAATTTAAAATATTGGCCTTTTTCATGATTTATTATGGGAAGTGTTACAATAACAATAATGAATTGGAAAGTCTAACTGAATGAGGGATAACATTGAACCAATTGGAACTAACCTACCGGAATGCTGTTGAAAATACAAAAGCCAAAATTTTAAATGATATAGCATTATATTTGGGCAGTAAAGATAAGATGCCAGCTTATGAAGACTATGTTTTAGAAAGAAGTAGCTATATTAA
>NZ_JBALNX010000013.1:18659-24520 GCF_036962035.1 Bacillus sp. JJ1773 | reverse complement strand
GGGACATTTTGTTAAAATTTGATTGTTTTTAGAAATCATTAAAGGCATCTCTTGATATACATGTCCAAGTTCTTTTATGGACGGAATAAGTATAAGGATGATTAGATGGAAAAGATAGAGGAATTAACAACACAATTAAATAGCATGAATATTACAAGTAAAGTTGAAGGCATTATCTTAGATATTATTTTTCGACACATTAAAGATATGGTTTTTATCATGAAGGTAGAGCCTGGCCCTGTTTTCACCTATCTTTTCGCTAATAAGCCAGGGCTAGAACATGCTAATTTGCCACTTGACTATACTGGGAAATCATTGGATGAAGTTCTCCCTTTTAAAACTGCTTACGTATTACAGCAAGAATATTTAAGAATACTTAGGCAGAAAAAATCTATTGGATTTTCAGATGAGGTTGTCCTTCCAGATGGAAGCAAGATGAATGGGGAGTCATTTTTGACTCCTGTGTTTGATGAAAATAACGAGGTAAGCTATGTCGTATCCGTCACGAGAGACATAACATCAGCATTAATAGAGAAGAAGCGATTAATTGAAAGTGAACAGAAATACCGATCCATCGTTGACCATAATTTAGATGGAATTCTAACAGTTAATCTGAATGGCATCATACAGGAGGTCAATCCTGCAGGGAGGAAATTAACAGGTTTGTCGGAAAAGCAGCTAACCAATCGGTCTATATTTGATTTAATTCCAGAACAGGATATAGAAGATATAAAAATGCTTTTCCACAAAACGAGGAATGGTTTTCCGATTGAAACACTCGATTGCCGATTTGTTCATCGAAAAGGACATTATTTAACGGTTCACATTAAGACTGCACCTGTTGTTGTGAACAAAGAGATTGTAGGTATATATATTATTACACGAGATATTTCTGAGCAGGCAAAAAATGCGGAAACTATTAAATATATGGCCTTTCATGACCAACTGACAGGTTTATATAATAGGAGAGCATTATTAGGAGATTTGGAGGAGCAAATTACTTCTGCAAAAAAGACAGGAAATGAATTTGCCCTTCTTTCAATTGATTTGGATCGGTTTAAATACTTAAATGATTCACTCGGACATATTTTAGGAGATGAAATATTAAAGAAAGTTGCAAACAGACTTTCTGAATTAAAAGGGTGCACCGTTTATAGGCAGGGCGGGGACGAGTTTATTATTCTTCTTTCACATACAGATAGAAATAAAGCTAGCAAATTTGCACAGAATATTTTATCTAAGTTTTCTAAATCCTTTTATTTAAGCTCTCAAGAATACTATATTTCACCAAGTATTGGGATTAGTATGTACCCGAATGATGGGAAGAACGCTGAGACTCTTATCAAAAATGCGGATGAAGCTTTATTTAGGGTAAAAGAAAAGGGGAAAGCTCATTTCCAATTCTATCGGACAGACATGAATTCAATCCTTAGAAATGTTGTTGAAATGGAAACACTCCTGCGAAAGGCGATCGAACGGGAAGAATTGTTTTTGCATTATCAGCCTCAGATTGATTTAAAGACAACGAAAGTATCTAGTTTTGAGGCACTATTACGCTGGAATAATCACGCACTTGGATTGATTTCTCCAGGAGAATTTATTCCGCTTGCAGAGGATACAGGTTTAATCATACCGATTGGAAACTGGGTCATTGACACTGCCTGTAAGCAAATTCGTGATTGGTCAGATAAATATCATCAGGATTTTAGAATTGCTATTAATATCTCTCCAAAACAATTCCAGCAGCACAATTTGCTTAAAATCATTCAAAAATCGATTGAAAAATATCGAATCAATCCTAGGGCTTTGGAAATTGAAATAACAGAAGGTGCCATGCAGGATACGAGGGATACAGCACCTATTCTATCAAGATTAAAGGAACTTGGAGTTTCAATATCTGTTGATGATTTTGGAACGGGCTATTCATCATTAAATTATTTAAAGCAATTTCCAATCGATGTATTAAAGATTGATCAGTCCTTTGTCAAGGATGTACTATTAAACGATAAAGATGCAGCTATTACAACGACTATCATCCATTTAGGGAGAAGCCTGGGGATGGAGGTAATCGCTGAAGGAGTAGAAAGCGCGGATCAGGCGGCATTTTTATTAAATGCCAACTGCCACAAAGCACAAGGATTTTTGTACTCTAGACCTCTTCCTGCAGATGAGATTGAAAATTACTTTCTTAAAGAATATTGCAATAAATAGAAAAAGGAAAAGCATATGCTTTTCCTTTTTCTATTCACTTACAAGCGTAAATACAGTCAATTCAGGCTTTGATAGAAAACGGAACGGAAGACGGGTAGTTCCTATTCCGCGATTGACATAAAGGGTTAATGGTGTGCCGCCAATTTCATAAAAGCCTTCATGATATTTTTCTGCAAAAGGAGGCTTTACAAGGGCACCAATGAAAGGAATCTGGATTTGTCCCCCATGGCTATGACCGCTAAGCTGCAGCTGGATATTTAACTGTGAAGCCTCATCTGCTAAATCGGGAGCATGTGATAAGAGGATTTTGTAAGAATCTTCAGGAACTCCTGCTAAAGCTTTACTGATGTCAGGATTTCCTAGCATGGCATCATCAATACCAATTATATACAAGCTGCTGCCATCAAGTAATTTTACTTGTTTATGACTGTTTTGCAGCAAATTAAAATCAGCTTGCTCAATGATGGATTTATAAATATCTGATCCGTACCCTCCATGATCATGATTTCCGTATATAGCAAATTTACCAAATGGGGCATTTAGCTTTTTAAGAAGAGGAATGATCTTATCGCCTTCTAAGTATTTATTAGGGGCGTCCAACAAATCTCCTGTAAAAAAGATAAGATCTGGTTTAAGCTCATTTATTTGCTCTACAAGAGTCATGAATTGCTGCCTATCATATTGAAAGCCCAAATGAGTATCACTGAACTGAACAATTTTGAAATGATTGAAGCTTTTTGGAATTGATTTATGACGAATCGGAAAATTATTTATCTCTAAGAGCCTAGGCTCAATATGACCTGCATAATAATATCCTCCAGCACCTAGACCGGAAATTGTAAGTAAAGAGCCGAATACTTTTTTCAAAAAAGACCTTCTCGTAACTTTTTTTGGCATGAATATTACCAACCAATCTAATTCATTTTCACCTAAAACATAGATACCTTCTTATACTATCAAACTCTTATCTTAAAAAAAAGGGAGAAAAATGGATTTAACCTAATTTATGAGTTTTGCAATTATGATAAAAGTCTTATAATTTATTAGAAAATTCAATCTGCTAGTGGTAAAATAGAGAATGAATGATCATTCATTATTAAGGAGGGGAAAGGATGAAAGAAAAGGTAGTAATTGTTACAGGTGGTTCAAGTGGTATGGGTAAATATATGGCAAAACGTTTTGCAGAAGCGAATGCTTTTGTTGTTATAACAGGAAGAACAAAGGAGCGTCTTGATGAAGCAAAATTAGAAATAGAAACATTTCCAGGGCAAGTGTTGACGGTTCAAATGGATGTTCGTGAAATAGAACATGTGAAAAATATGGTTGACGAAGCACTTAAAACCTTTGGAAGAATCGATTATCTCATCAATAATGCTGCTGGGAATTTTATATGTCCAGCTGAAAAACTTAGCGCAAATGGCTGGAATTCAGTAATCAATATTGTCCTAAATGGAACATTTTATTGCTCTAGTGAAATAGGAAAGTACTGGATCGAAAAGGGGATTAAAGGCAGTATCATCAATATGGTGGCCACTTATGCCTGGGATGCAGGTGCAGGCGTCATTCACTCAGCTGCGGCGAAAGCAGGCGTATTATCGATGACAAGAACATTGGCAGTAGAATGGGGAAGAAAATATGGGATAAGAGTAAATGCAATCGCCCCCGGCCCGATTGAACGTACAGGAGGAGCTGAGAGGCTATGGGAATCGGAGTCGGCTGCAGAAAGAACTATTAATAGTGTACCGTTAGGAAGACTAGGAAAGCCTGAGGAAATAGCGGAACTAGCTTATTTTCTATTTTCCGAGCATGCAGCCTATATTAATGGCGAATGTATTACAATGGACGGCGGACAATGGTTAAATCAATTTCCGTTCTAGATAATAAACCAGCAGGGGAGTAATTTTATTCCATGCTGGTTATTTTTTTCGAAAAGTTATTCTAATATTTGAAAAATTATCCTTTATAAAAAACTAACAGAAAATCTTAAGGAATAGTAGTATACTAAATCTAAGGGGAGTGGACAACTTCTCTTTCATCAATAATTGGTTGATTAGGAGATGTTATTTGTGAGTACATATCGTGTAGAAAAGGATTTCTTGGGAGAAAAGCATGTTCCGATTGAGGCTTATTATGGCATACAAACATTAAGAGCTGTTGAGAATTTTCCCATTACAGGATATAAATTAGACAAAGATTTAATTATTGCGATGGCAATTGTAAAAAAAGCTGCTGCGCTTGCAAACTCAAGTATCGGGCGTTTATATAAAGGAAAAGCGGAGGCTATCTGCAAAGCAGCAGATGAAATTATTTCAGGGAAATGGCATGATCACTTTATTGTGGATCCGATCCAAGGCGGAGCGGGAACATCCATTAATATGAATACGAATGAAGTCATCGCAAATAGAGGATTAGAGTTCTTGGAGAAGGAAAAGGGTGAATATTTTCATTTGAATCCAAATATTGATGTTAATATGGCCCAATCTACAAACGATGCTTTTCCAACAGCAATTCATCTTGCTGTTTATAGAGCACTAGAAACATTATTAAATACTATGAATGAAATGAAGGAAGCTTTTAATCAAAAAGCTATCGAATTTGATTCGGTTATTAAGATGGGAAGAACTCATTTACAGGATGCAGTTCCAATTCGTCTAGGGCAGGAATTCAGGGCTTATACAAATGTGATTGAACGTGATATTAAGAGAATTGAAAGATCAATGGAAGCTTTATTAGAGGTAAATATGGGAGCAACTGCTGTAGGAACAGGGCTCAATGCCGATCCTCTTTATATTGAAAAGGTTGTCCAGTATTTAGCTGAGATATCTGGCATCCCTGTGAAACCAGCCGGTAATCTTGTTGACGCTACACAAAATACGGATACATATACAGAAGTCTCATCTGCCCTTAAAATTTGTATGGTGAATATGTCAAAAATCGCCAATGACCTCCGCTTAATGGCTTCTGGGCCTAGAGCAGGCTTGTATGAAATTAACTTGCCTTCACGTCAGCCTGGTTCATCTATTATGCCAGGAAAAGTTAATCCAGTTATGCCGGAAGTTATTAACCAAATTGCTTTCCAAGTAATTGGCAATGACCATACGATATCTCTTGCGTCTGAGGCGGGACAATTTGAGCTGAATGTTATGGAGCCGGTATTATTATTTAATTTACTGCAATCCATTTCAATCATGAATAATGGCTTCCGCGTATTTACTGACTTCTGTGTGTCTGGTATAACGGCCAATGCTGACCGCCTTAAAGAGTATGTGGAAAAAAGCGTAGGTTTATTAACTGCTGTCAATCCGCATATCGGGTATAATGTCGCTTCTGAAATTGCCAGAGAATCAATCGTAAATGGGAAATCCATTCGTGAATTATGCTTGCAATATGATGTGCTAAGTGAAGAAGAATTAGATCTGATTCTAGACCCATACGAAATGACAAAGCCTGGAATATCGGGTGCATCTTTACTTGATAAGTAAGGTTATCGCCCATATAATGAAATTAATTTATAGACAAAAATACCGGTAAGATTATCGGTATTTTTGTCCATTTATCGCAGATTAACGGGCTGTAAGATCCCCACTGCAAGATGGTGAGTAAAACACAAATTTCTAAGAGGGATCAACATCCCGTAAAGGCCCGATTAT
>NZ_JBALNX010000013.1:0-18582 GCF_036962035.1 Bacillus sp. JJ1773 | reverse complement strand
ACTAACAATCAGTGGGGGAAGATCCCCCCCACTGATTGAAGTTTCACTTTATGGAAAAGTATTTTATTAATTAATACTGGAGGGTATGAAAATGGATGCCCTGGAAATATTAACGGATTTGGATCATGTCTTTCCATATTTTCAGCCGATATTTAGTGCGGATGAACTAAGAGTTACAGGCTATGAGATATTAGGAAGATATAAGGGGGAAAATGGAATAGTAAGTTTAGGACCCATTTTTCTAGATGAAAACATACCTGAAGAATACAGGCTGGAAATCGATCATGCCGTTTTAAGAAAGGCGTTAGATAAAGCACTTTTTTTAGAGGATGATATTCTCCTTTTTATCAATAAAGATGCAGATTTATTAATGTTTGATAATGCCGAATCGTTCCTATCCATTTTGTTTGAATACCAAGAAAAGGGGATAAATCTAAATCGGATCGTGTTAGAATCGACTGAGCGTATCTACAAGGGTGAAGTAGAGCATTTAGATCATCTATTAAATTATATTCGGACTTATGGTATTAAGATTGCCATTGACAATATGGGGAATGAGAGAAGCCATTTAGATAGAATTGGGCAAATCTCGCCGAATATTTTAAAGGTTGATTTGAATGAACTGCGTTCTACTGCTTCTGCCCATATATTACATGATATTTTACTTTCTATTTCTTTATTAGCGCGAAAAATTGGGGCCACTTTGCTTTTTAAAAACATTGAAATGGTCTATCAGCTTCAATTTGCTTGGAGAAATGGGGGAAGATACTATCAGGGCTATTATTTGCAAAAGCCGTCAGAGGAGTTTGTAGACCGTGATATTCAGAAGGAGAAACTGAAGGGCAAATGGCACGAATTTATTGCTTACGAGAAGAAAAAACTCGAAGAATTGTATAATGTAACAGAGAAGTTCAATGAAAGGCTTACTCAGTTTCTGCAAACAAAAAATCGCAGAATGCTCGGATATGAGGATTTAATAAAGGAACTTTCGTTATCTTTAACTGATGTCGCTTTTCGCTTATATGTTTGTGATGAGAATGGAATTCAGACATCTGCCAATATTTTTAAAGAAGATAATAATTGGTTGCTTCAGCCAGAATACCTCCATAAAAACTGGAGCTGGCGTCCCTATTTTTTCGAAAATATTTTGAAAATGAAAAAGGAAAAACGAGGTATCTTATCTGATTTATACAGAGATATAGAAACAGGGCAAACAATCCGAACTTTTTCGTATCCGCTAAATGCGCTTGAATATATATTTATAGATCTTTCATATGATTTCCTTTATGAACATGAAGGATTACTTTAAAGGCCTCCGAATTGGAGGCCTTTTTTTGTCTAAATTTTGTCTGAAAACGACATAGTTTTTTAAAATTTAGTACGGATTAGATAGGTGTGATTCACTTCACTACAATGAGAACCTTTCGCAATTATTATGTAAGTATAAAGAACAAAAGGAGGTTGGGTTCAGATGGGAGCTACAAAACAAGAAAGTAAATTAAAGGTAGAAGAGGAATCACAAAAAGGAACAGGCTTATCCGTAACCTTAGTCGGGGCAGTTATTCTGATTACTTATTTTGTACTATTCGGTTTATATATGGGTAGAGTTTAGGGGGGGAAAATGATGCATCGTGGAGAAAAAATATGGCTGACATTAAGCTTTGGAATGATAATGATATTCATGCTTATTACTGGTTATCAAGGATTTGCCTTAGGGATGGCACCACCAAGTCATAAGGAAACAATCGACCCGCAAAAGGTAGACCAAACAGCACCATTTGATCAGCCAGGAATTAAAAAAATTGGTGAAAATGAATATGAAGTGGTTATGACTTTGCAAATATTTAGTTTTACTCCAAGTAATATTGAAGTGCCTGCTGGATCAACCGTACATTTCACAATGACTTCTAAAGATGTTGTGCACGGATTCCAAGTAGCAAATACAAATATTAATACGATGGTAATGCCTGGTCATATTTCAAAAATTACGCAAAAGTTTGACAAACCGGGTGATTATTTAGTGCTTTGTAATGAATACTGTGGTGCTGGCCACCAGTTAATGAGTACTACCATTACAGTTAAATAAAGGGGGGAAGTTCAGTGGAAACGGTTTTACAGCAAAAGGGAAAATCAACAGCATTTAAAGATCAAGCAAATAAAGTGCTTGGTGTAAATTTAGAGGATGCAAAAATATCGAAATCATATTTATCTGTTGCATTTATAGCATTACTTCTTGGCGGATTGTTAGGGTTATTGCAAGGATTAAACCGTGCTGGTCTTCTGGAGCTGCCATCATGGGCTAATTATTATCAAGTATTAACCGCACACGGCTTACTACTAGTTGTTGTGATGTCAGCTTTCTTTACAATTGGTTATTTTTATGCAGGACTTTCACATACATTAGGCGGTCTTCTTCCAAAAGTTAGAAAAATGGCTTGGATAGGTTTTTGGATGAAGATATTCGGTTTTGTATTAGTAGTAATTCCAATCTTAATGAATGAAGCATCTGTTATGTATACATTCTATCCGCCAATGGCAGCTCACCCAGTATTTTACTTTGGTTTAGTGTTCATTGTACTAGGTGTTTGGATGCTTTCAGCTGGAGCATTTATTAATATAGCGAATTGGAGAAAGAATCACAAGGGACAACATCTTCCAATTCTTGCTTTCTTTGCTACTGGTGTATTTGTATTACTAGTCGGAGCAACTGCTTTTGTTGCGGTTGAAGTACTATTTATGATTATTCCATGGTCGCTTGGCTGGGTGGATACAATCAATGTTATGGTTGCCCGTACTCTATTTTGGGCTTTTGGACATACGGCAGTAAATATTTGGTATTTGACAGCTGTGTCTGCATGGTACGTCATAGTGCCAAAAGTTATTGGGGGCACACGCTTTAATGACTATTTAACTCGAGTTGTTGTTATTGCATTAGTTATTATGAATATTACTGGTGGATTCCACCATCAAATTATTGACCCGGGTATTTCAGTACCAGTAAAATTCATGCACGTGTTTATGAGTTTAGCAATTGGATTCCCTTCATTAATGACTGCGTACGCAATGTTTGCGGTATTTGAACGTACTGGAAGAAGAAAAGGCGGAAAAGGACTTTTAGGCTGGTTTAAAAAATTACCATGGGGCGATGTTCGTTTCCTATCACCATTTATCGCAATGGCTGCATTTGCACCAGCTGGAGCAGGCGGTATTGTACAAAGTACGAACCAATTAGACCAGGTTGTTCATAATACAATGTGGATTGTCGGTCACTTCCATTTAACATTAGGTATGTCCGTAGTAATGACATTCTTTGGCATTAGTTATTGGTTAATTCCACATTTATCAAAACGAGTATTAACACCGCAAATGAATAAATTAGGTGTTATTCAAACGATTATTTGGACAATTGGTATGATAATTATGTCCGGATCCATGCACACAGTTGGATTGTTTGGTTCACCGCGAAGAACTTCCTTTACAACGTATGGTGACTTTTCAACAACATTAGGCTGGGATCCATATATGATGATGATTGGAATTGGTGCAACACTCCTAATGATCGCAGTAATTATTCAGGTGTATGCAGTATTTAATTTAATGTTCTTTGCACCAAAGGGAGAAACAGAATTCCCTATTGCTGAAGTGGAAGATGGAGAGGCTAGAACTCCATATATGACTGAACGTTGGGGAGTTTGGATTGTTGTAATGTTAATAGTTATTGCTATGGCATATGTTTTACCACTAACAGATATGATTGTTAATGCACCACCAGGTTCACCACCATTTAAAACTTGGTAAAATCGAAATGCGGAAGCGGCTCGTTCAGCCCCGACAAGCATAAGACGCTCTATGAAAGAAGGTGCTCTTTGCCTTCATTCATAGATTGGCTTATGACCTCGAGGTCGACAAAAGCGCGACGTCCTGTCGCATTGTCGACACTAGTACGTCCTGTACGTCGGGGCTAGCCGCTGCAGCTGGACAATGATTGACAATTGAGATAGCTCATATGCAGGGCTATCTCTTTTTAATAAAAATTAAGAAAAAAACCAAAAAAAGCAAAATAATGATTTGGGAAGTGATTTCCGTGATCAAAAACCGGCATAATACAATTGCTATTATTGTTGTATTACTGTTTGGATGTGTGTTGTTTTTTATAGCGACAGATGGATTCCGAGCATTTACGGCAGAAACCGCGAGAGTGAATCAGCTAATGGAGGAAAAGCCCGTATTCCCTGATGTCACTTTGGAGGATAACAAAGGACGGAAATATTCAATTTCTGAGTTTAAAGATAAGTATGTATTCATAACGTTTCTTTATACATCATGTGCAACTGTCTGCCCCCAATTAGAAATGAATATGGCTCAAGTCTATGAATTGCTGCCAAGAAAATATATCGGGGAAGACATCGTTTTTTTGAGTATTAGCTTTGATCCGACTAGAGATGACCCAGCAACATTAGAAACATACAGAAAGGCTTTTAATAGTGATGGAGAAACTTGGAGGATGGCGAGAATACCTAATCAAGCTGAATTAGACTCCTTGCTGGAGAAATTTGGCGTCATTGTCATTCCTGATGGGCTTGGGAATTTCACTCATAATTCTGCATTTTATTTAGTTGATGAAAAAGGCCGTTTAGTTGATGTTATGGATTATACGAAGATTGAAGAAGCTGCTGCTAAGGTAACAAGCATTCTTGAAAATGAAGCGGGGGTGTAATGATGACACAAGTTATATATGCCTTACTGTTATATATTTTCCTGATGCTTCCTCCTGTAGCAAATTTAGTAGAATCCATCATGATTACACATATGCATATGCAGATGCCCCTGCTTGTGATCTCAGGATTTTTTATGGCACGTTTTTTTCAATTGCGGTTTCCTCGTTTTTTCGAAAAGTGGAATAGTAATGGTATACCGGGAATTATTTTATTTATGGTTATAGCTATATATTGGACAATACCACGAACAATGGATGAGGCCTTGACGATACAAAGTGTAGAAATTTTTAAATTTATCAGTTTGCCTTTCTTAGCGGGAGTTCCACTTAGAGATAGTTGGAAAAAGCTCAGTTCGACTGGAAAAAACGTTATTATTATCATTTTTACAATTAAGTATTTTGGGATGGGTTTTTTATACATTTGGTCACCTGACCAATTATGCAATAATTATTTATTAATTGATCAATTAACCCTTGGATGGGGGTTTTTGACAACGGCTATTGCACTGTTAATTTATTTGGTGTACAAACATTTTGTTGACCCTTCAGAATATGAATAAGATGAAGAAGGTGGATTTTATATCAACAAACCAATGTAAAAAATACTCATAATCCAAATGCTTATCAACAGCTTTGGGTTCTGGGTATTTTTTGTCTAATGAAGGGGCTTTTCGTGTTTTTAAGCTTTTTCCTGTCAGAATCTGCAGTTATTTTGCGAACAAAAACATCGTTCTGTCCCTTTGTTTGTTGATAAAATGAGAATTATTAAGAAATGAAGGGGACGATAGAATGATCAGGCTTATCAGTAAAATACTTCCAATAATTGTTGCGATAGCTTTCATTTTTCCAACGATAACGAAAGCTGAGAAGATGTTATCCAATCGTGAAGATGTTTTTGCTTTTGTCCAAGCTGCCTATCAAGCTCAGCTTTCACTTGGTGAAAAACCTAGGACAGTGGAGGAAATTGATAAAATATTGTCTCCATATTTTACTGAAGAAGCAAAAAGGATTTTTTTAGAGGAAAACCTTTTCTCAGAAAATAGTTTGTATATTACATATGGAACTGATTTCCCATTTTATTATATTCCCTACTTTAGCTTTACAGATGAAACGAAGCTAGTCTCGCACGAAAATGAAAAGTATTTTTTTGAGTTTTTCCCTGAGATGGATGAAGGTCCTGTTTCTTATGAAAGCCATTATGAAGGCTTATTATTAACAGTGAGTGATGGTGGTTGGAGAATAGCTGAATTTTTATATAATAATATTCCTGAGGAGCTGTTGCAGCCAGAGAAAGAGCAAACTCACTCAACAAGCAAAGATCATATAAACTACTTTCAGAAAAAAATAGTCCAATCATCTTTGCAAGTTGGCTTATGCTTGAATCCATTAGAGTTTTTAATCAAATATGGCAGGTTTTGCTCGACTTTATAAAACAGTAAGTGAACAATCCAATAAAAAAATGAATGGTTATTCTTTAATATCTAAAATATCCTTTAACCTTTCTAAATCAAAACCAGTGATAACTTCTTCTCCAATTACGATTGTTGGGGTAGAAAATGATTGATATTTATTTATTAAATCATTTCTAGCTTTTTCGTCTTTTTTAATATCTTTTGCTGTATAAGAAAAGCCGTATTCACTTAAGAATCTTTTCGTTATTTCGCAAGGCGGACAATCTGGCTGTGTATAAATGGTAATTTCTTTCATTAAGGCTCCCTCACTTTCATTTCTATATTAGTGTAAATGGTCAGTGAATTTCAATCAATTATTCTCGATGCAATCATGATGATAAGACTGTTTTCCATTCATATCTTATTCCAGAGGTTCTCAAAAGTAAAAAAACGAGAAAAAAAATATTTTTTTCTTGTACAATTGGGTTACATTAATTTATGCTGTTAATATTGGTATGCAAGGGAATGGAATTGAAATTTCTGAATTTAATCATTTAGGATAGAAACATGCCAAAAGAGAAACCTAAATATAATGTTTAAGGTTTTTGTGAAAGGAGAGGGAGCATGTCACAGCTTCAAGGGATATTAACACGTTTAAAAAACTTACAGGAACAATCTACAGGCGGAGAGCCGATGCAACGTTTTTTCGAGGTGAACGGCGAGAGAAAATGTCAGGTAACGTACCAGCCAAAAAGTGAAATGTTTGAGTTAGAAGTCTATAATGATAAGGAAAAACCTAAAAGGTATCAATTTGATAATATTGATATGATTACGATAGAAATTTTTGATCTAATTCAATAAACCATTTAGAAGGGAGCCAATTACGGTTCCCTTTTTTGGCCGATAGGAAAGTATAACTTTCCTATTAGGCATAAGAGCAACTACGCCTCTGTCTTCGCCCTTTGGGGCTCGCCAATCGGCGAGTTTTCTAATACATTTAAATCTTTCCAATAGTTAATTATAGTAATGAGGTGATGAAATGATGCTTCCGACTGTAAAGTGTCCTAAGTGTTTAACGGAATCTGAAATAACTTCCGTTTTAACGGCTCAATCGAACCAAAATGTCATTTATACATGCTCACGTTGTCAATACGAGGTTAAGGACATTCATACTAGTAAAGGATGATTAATCCTAATGATTTTAGGAGGACGTTACTTTTTAGGAGCAACTAAATGAAAACTGTGTTAAACTAAAATAGATAGATAATAATAATTTTTGAGGAGTTTCGGCGATGATCAGTCTTCACAGCGGGGAGTTTTTAGAAAAGAATATCCGAAATTTTATGATACCATCAGAACGGGTAGCACATGTTCAAATTGGCAATAATTTAGAGCATGCTCTTTTAGTGTTAACAAAAAGCGGCTACACGGCCATTCCTGTACTTGATCCGTATTATAAACTTCATGGCTTAATAAGTACCCCGTTAATCATGGACTCAATTCTAGGCCTTGAGAGAATTGAATTTGAACAGCTGGAAAAAAAGCGCGTAGAAGAAGTAATGAATCGGAAAATTCCAAGACTAAACATTAATTCATCCATCCAGGATTCAGTTGCTTTATTAATTGACAATCCATTCCTTTGCATTGAGAATGAAGATGGTTTTTTTGAAGGAATATTTACACGAAGAACCGTAATGATAGAGTTAAATAAACAAATTCGCAAAATGAATAAAAACTAATGCTCCCTTTCAAGGGAGCTTGATTTTTTTATTAGATAAGCACGTATACTAATTTAATTACGAGGAGCGAAACGATTTTAGGAGGAAAATGGCTTGGAACAGGTAATGGAAAAATCATTTATACATAAAGATAAAAAACAAACAAGACGTCCTTTAGTGCTAGCTTCGGTGATGCTAGCTATGTTTATGGGGGCGATAGAGGCTACAATTGTTTCTACTGCAATGCCAGTGATCGTAGGGGATTTAGGCGGATTTTCTTTATATAGCTGGGTGTTTTCTGCTTATTTGCTGATGAATGCAGTGACTGTACTTATTTATGGGAAGCTATCTGATTTATTTGGAAGAAAACCGATTTTAATTATTGGGATTGTCATTTTTTTAATTGGCTCGATATTATGTGGATTTGCACAATCCATGAAAATGCTCATCATCTTTAGATTAATTCAGGGCATTGGAGCAGGGGCTGTTATGCCGATTGCTACAACCATTGTCGGTGATATTTATACGAAGGAAGAGAGAGCCAAAATTCAAGGATATTTATCAAGTGTATGGGGGATATCTGCCATTATGGGCCCAGCAGTCGGCGGAATTTTAGTCGAATATGTAAGCTGGCATTATGTATTTTGGATTAATATCCCTCTTGGTATTTTGGCCATTATCGGAATATCGAAATTTCTTCATGAAAACATAGAAAAGAAAAAGCCTCAGATAGATTATATAGGTGCACTGCTTCTGACGGTTTCTATTTCATCGTTAATGATTGTCTTAGTGGAGGGAGGAGTTAATTGGGCCTGGACCTCATCAAAGGCCATTAGCTTGATAGGCATTAGCTTGCTAGCTTTCTTATTATTTGTTTTTCAGGAAAAAAGAACGCCGGAACCGATGATGCCTTTTAGCATTTGGAAAGAACGCTCAATCCTTATCGCTAACTTAGCTTCCTTAACGACAGGAGTTATCCTAATAGGAATATCGAGCTTTCTGCCAGCATTTGTTCAAGGTGTGATGGAGCGCTCGCCAATAGTTGCTGGATTTACGCTAACAACTATGTCAATTGGCTGGCCGATTGCCTCATGGTCAGCAGGTCGATTATTGTTAAAAATCGGGTTTAGAAGCACGTCAATTATTGGTGGTTTATCTCTCATTTTAGGATGTATAGTGTTTGCTACTCTTTCCCCCGAGGCAGGACCGCTTTGGGCCGCATGCGGATCTTTTCTTGTAGGTGTTGGAATGGGGCTAACCTTAACAACCTTTATTGTTTCAATTCAGAGTACAGTCAGCTGGCATCAAAGAGGCATTGCAACAGCTGCCAATATGTTTATGAGAAATTTAGGAAATACAATTGGGGCAGCCTTGCTTGGCGGAATATTAAATAATCGAATTATGTATTACTTTCAAGAAAAAGGGCATGGTGCTGGAGAAGATTTATCGATTGATTCAACGAATATTCTTTTGAATGAAGAGGAAAGAAATAAACTTGCAGATGGATTAAAAGCATTGCTTCAAGATGGCCTTACTTTTTCTTTACAAACGGTTTATTATACAGTGCTAATTTTTGCTGTAATCAGCTTTATCCTTGTTATGTTACTGCCAAAGAAAGAACCAGGCTCTGCAAAGTAATTGCAGGGTCTTTTTGTAATAAAACCGATTTTTCACCAACAATGAAACTTTAAACTTTTTAGGTTATAGTAGAAGAAAAAAGAACGGAGTGAACATATGTCATCACTTTCTGAGTTTCACTTTCTTTCGGTCCTTGCTCAGGAAATGAATATGAGGAAGGCAGCTGAGAGATTATTTGTTTCACAGCCTGCTTTATCTCAGCGCTTGCAAACGATTGAGAAAGAGTGGGGAGAAAAATTATTTGTCCGTTCTCAAAAGGGATTATCTTTAACACCTGCTGGGGAACTTGTCATAAAATTTATTAATGAGGTTATTGTGAAAGAGGAAAAGGTGAGGGAATCCATCCATGCGCTTAATGCAGAAGTTCATGGAACTTTGAAGATAGCTGTTGCCTCTATAGTTGGGCAAAATTGGCTTCCGCAAGTATTAAAGAAATTCGTAACCCGCTACCCTCAAGCAAAGGTTTCTCTATTGACCGGCTGGAGCAGTGAAATATTAAAATCAATTTATGAAGATCAAGTACATATTGGAATTATACGGGGCACACCAGATTGGAAGGGAATAAAAATTCATCTTTTTAAGGACCCTCTTTATTTGGTCGACACTGAAATTACATCACCTGAACAGATTTTAAATACAGATCGCCCATTTATTCAGTTTAAAAGTGATTCTAATTACTTTCAGGAAATTCAAGATTGGTGGCTTCGGACTTTCAAGACAGCCCCAAAAAGAACGATCGTAGTTGATCAAATTGAAACATGTAAACAAATGACATTCAACGGGATCGGTTATGCGATTTTGCCTGCAATTACTTTAAATGGTGCTGAGAAAAACATATTTAAAGTACCGTTGTTGGATGAGCATGGCCTTCCCTTAAAAAGGGATACATGGCTGCTTGGCTATGAATCTGCTTTCCAGCTTAAGCAGGTACAGGCCTTTGTTGAATTAATAAAGGAATTTATAGAAGAGGAAGGAAATGAAGACAGAAGCAGTGAGTAAAAGGGTTAGGATGAGCATTTTGTTTTATTCCGAATGATAACTTTGTTAAAATTGATATTGAAACAATATTCCGACAGCCAATAAATTATTGATTAAATTCTGTAAAAAGAGGGTAAAAATTGTAATGGGTTTATATCAAATAAATTTATTTAATATACAATAATAGGTATTTAATTAAATTAATTACAATTTGATATTGACCTCAAATCATTACTCATCTATACTTGTAATTGTGAATAAAAGCATAAATGAGAAACTAATTAATCTATTCTCATTTAATACTTTAATGGAGGGATTACATATGCCTGAACGTATGGTAGGTAAACAAGCACCTAGATTTGAAATGGATGCAGTTTTAGCAAACAAAGAATTTGGAAAAGTAAGCCTTGAAGAAAATATGAAAAATGATAAGTGGACAGTTCTTTTCTTCTATCCAATGGATTTCACTTTCGTATGTCCAACAGAAATCACAGCATTATCAGATCGTTATGATGAGTTCGAAGATTTAGATGCGGAAGTAATTGGAGTGTCTACAGATACAATTCATACGCACTTAGCTTGGATCAATACTGATCGCAAGAACAACGGCCTAGGTGATTTGAAATATCCATTAGCTGCTGATACAAATCATGTTGTTTCACGCGATTATGGAGTATTAATTGAAGAAGAAGGAATCGCCCTTCGCGGATTATATATTATTAGCCCAGAGGGTGAATTAATGTATTCTGTTGTTAACCATAACAACATAGGCCGTGATGTGGATGAAACTCTTCGTGTTCTTCAAGCACTTCAAACTGGCGGACTTTGCCCAGCTAACTGGAAGCCAGGACAAAGTACACTAAATGTATAATTAAGAATTTTAATGAAAAGGCCTAACTTGATTGTTAGGTCTTTTCTTAAAGTATGATTCGATATGAGGGGGATAAACAATGAAATTACGTGAGCAAATGCCTGAGTTAACAGGTGCAACTGAATGGTTAAATGGAGAGGTAACGAAGGCTCAGCTTGTAGGTGAAAAGCCAACATTAATTCATTTTTGGTCTGTTAGCTGTCATCTTTGTAAAGAAGCAATGCCGCATGTTAATAAATTTAGGGATGATTATAAGGATCAATTAAATGTTGTTGCTGTTCATATGCCTCGTTCTGAGGATGATTTGGATTTAGAATTAATCAAAAAAACAGCAGCAGAGCATGAAATTGTACAGCCAATTTATGTAGATAGTGAGCATAAATTAAATGAGGCATTCGAAAATCAATACGTGCCAGCCTATTATGTATTTGATAAAGATGGAAACTTGCGTCATTTCCAAGCAGGCGGAAGCGGAATGAAAATGCTAGAGAAGCGTGTCAATCGAGTATTAGATGAAATGAATAAAGCAGAATAGTGTGAATGAACCAGGCTAAAGCTTGGTTCTTTTTTTTGAGTAAGTCCATATAGCATGAAAGGTAGTTTAAATTACATGCATATTTAAGGGTTTCGAACAGCACTTGACTAATTTCCACAGATAATAATACAATAGATAAATTATAGCAATATGTGTGTGTGACAAAATAATCGAAAATGACTGTTAATACCATGGAGGAATGATTGGTGAAGAAGGAATTTGCTGTGATTGGACTTGGACGTTTCGGTGGAAGCATTTGCCGGGCATTGGCAGAGGAAGGCATGGAAGTCATGGCAATAGATGTGAATGAAGATCGCGTAAATGAATTTTCAATGATCGCATCACATGCAGTAGTTGGAGATACTACAGATGAATCAGTTATTAAAAGTCTTGGTATTCGAAACTTTGATCATGTCATCGTAGCCATTGGTGATAATATACAGGCAAGTATTTTAACAACGTTAATTTTAAAAGAGCTGGGAGTAACAAAAATTACGGTTAAAGCCCAAAATGATTATCATGAGAAAGTATTAAGAAAAATTGGTGCAGATCATGTTGTCCATCCTGAGCGTGATATGGGCAGACGTATAGCCCACAACATCGTCTCCAATAATGTTCTCGACTATTTGGAGCTATCAGATGAACATAGTATTGTTGAAATTGTAGCAAATGAAAAGCTTAGCGGCCATACTCTAATTGATTTAGATATACGTGCAAAATATGGAATTAACATTGTTGCAATAAAGCGAAAGAATGATATCATCGTTTCCCCGTTATCACATGAGGCTATTCAGCTAAATGACATATTAATTGTTATTGGAGCAGATGTTGATATTAATCGCTTTGAGAAAAAAGTAATGAGCTAGGAGCTTTGTTTAATCGTAAAAGGGGCTGTAATTCATATAGTGAATTACAGCCCCTTTTGTATTATACTTCCATAATAATCGGCAAAATCATTGGACGGCGTTTTGTTTTTTCATATAGGAAAGGTGCCAGTGTGTCAGTTATTTCGTTTTTGATTTCTGACCATTGAGTCGTTTTCCGTTCCATTACTTTGTTCAAGTGTTTAGTAATTAATGATTGAGCATCATTAATAAGATCACCTGATTCTCTCATATAGACGAAACCGCGTGAAATGAGGTCAGGGCCTGCAGAGATTTTGAAATCCTTCATATTAATGCTGACAACAACAACTACTAATCCTTCCTCAGAAAGAATTCGTCGATCGCGCAGTACGATATTTCCGATATCACCAATTCCGTTTCCATCAATGTAAACGGAGCCTGAAGGAATTTTCCCAGCAATTTGTGCTGAATCT
Source organism: Bacillus sp. JJ1773 (assembly GCF_036962035.1). Classification (NCBI taxonomy): domain Bacteria; kingdom Bacillati; phylum Bacillota; class Bacilli; order Caryophanales; family Bacillaceae; genus Bacillus; species Bacillus sp. JJ1773. The sequence goes on along the minus strand of NZ_JBALNX010000013.1, from coordinate 5,416 downwards.
TCACTTAAGGCAAGTACTTCTCCATTATCCATAATAAAGCAGTTTTCATCCATCACACCACAATCTACAGCAAGTTTCGCATGCATTTTTTGCATTCTATATTCACCGTGGATTGGCATAAAGAATTTTGGCTTCATTAGTCGCAGCATTAGCTTTTGCTCTTCTTGACCTCCGTGACCAGAAGTATGGACATTGGAAAGCTTACCGTAAACAACATCTGCCCCAGCACGAGAGAGCATATCAATTGTTCTGCTTACACTAATCGTATTTCCTGGGATTGGTGATGATGAGAAAACAACCGTGTCGCCAGGATTGATTTGAATTTGTCTATGTGTTCCGTTAGCAATTCTGGATAAAGCGGCCATAGGTTCCCCTTGGCTGCCTGTGCATAAAATCGTGACTTGGTTGGAAGGCAAGCGATTAATTTGTTGGGCATCAATAAATGTATCCTTTGGGGCCTGAATATATCCTAGCTCTTGGCCAATATTAATGGCAGCTTCCATACTGCGACCAAAAACAGCAATCTTTCTGCCGTTTAATACTGCAGCTTCCGTTACTTGCTGTAGTCGGTGAATATTAGAGGCAAAAGTAGCAAAGATTACTCGGCCCTCAACTTTGCGAAATATATCATGAATGCTTTCGCCAACACGGCGTTCTGACATTGTAAAATCTTGTATTTCACTATTCGTACTATCAGATAGTAGGCATAGTACCCCTTCTTTACCGATTTCTGCCATTTTAGTTAAATTTGCTGGCTCTCCTACTGGCGTAAAATCAAACTTAAAATCACCTGTATGAACGATTTGCCCTGGTGGTGTTTTTACGACAATTCCATAAGAATCGGGAATACTATGGGTTGTTCGAAAAAATGTAACGGACGTTTTTCTAAACTTTATGACATCATCTTCTTTGATTTCATGCATTTTTGTTTGTCGAAGTAATCCGTGCTCTTCTAATTTATTGCGAAGTAAACCAAGTGCTAGTTTGCCGCCATAAATAGGAATGTTTACTTCTCTTAATAAATAGGGGATTCCGCCAATATGGTCTTCATGTCCGTGCGTAATAAAAAGACCTTTAATTTTGTCTTCATTTTTTACTAAATACGTATAATCAGGTATAACATAATCAATCCCTAGGAGTTCATCTTCAGGAAATTTAATTCCTGCATCAATTAAGATGATTTCATCCTGAAATTGAACAGCATACGTGTTCTTTCCGATTTCTCCTAGTCCTCCTAGGGCGAAAACAGCTGTTTGATCATTTTTTACAAATTTCATAATTTATTCTATCTCCAATACTTTAAAGTCTTCACTTTGTTTTTCAAAATCTAAAAATTGTCCCTCTAATATAGTAATGAACTCTATATTATAAGGTTTATCCGCTAATTTAAGACGTACATCTCTTTCAGACTCTCCTTCAACATAAATAGTTTGTGTTTTTTCACGAACAGGTACCTCTTTTTTTGATTCTTGATAAAAAACTTTAAAAATCATTTGAACTCTCTCCTTCATCCGAATAACTTTTTCTATTATATATAAAATTAACATGATTTACATGTTTTTTCTTATTAAAGAAATATTTATATGTAAATGTTTTTTTATTATATAGATACCCATATTACGATAAGGAATGAGCCCTTCGCAAGATTGAAGGGCTCAAAAGGGTATTTTAAGCAATAGTTTTCTTCCGCAGCATATCTCTCCACTGTTTTAAAAGCTTCTTTCTTAGCTTCCTTAACATTGTGGATCAACTCCTTACTTTCTATTTTAAACTATCCTTGTCCAAAGTAAAGTAATCAAAGATGTTTAAAAAGATTTAGTTTTATTTTATTATATGTCAAATACAGCTTATCTCTCATGGGTATTTTTGGATAGCTCATGAATAATTGAACATTCCTTTATTAATATTCCTTAATTGACAATTTTGAAAAATGGGTTTAGTGTTTTATTACGTAAATCGAAATTTTTTACAAATTAGTTTTAAGGTAAGGATGAGGCAAATGGGAAAGCTATATAGTGCATTAGCAATTTTAAGCATCATTTGGGGAACATCATTTTTATTTGTTAAACTATTGCTGGAAGATTTGGGACCTGCTGGAGTTGTTTTTGGAAGGTGCCTTTTTGGCTTTTTAATACTAGCTATTTTCACATTAGTAAAACGTGAAAAAATCCAATACAAAGAACTTCCGCTAACAAAGCTTTTTTTAGTTGGATTACTAAACAATGCATTGCCATGGCTGCTTATTTCTATGGGTCAGACGAAAATCTCGTCAAGCTTAGCTTCCGTTATTAATGCCACAACACCTATTTGGACTCTTCTTATCGGCTCGCTATTTTTCTCAACCGTTTTAAGAAAAAAACAATGGATCGGTATTATTCTAGGGTTTATCGGGATATTTATTATTTCTGATCTAAAGTCTGGGGATTTTCTTTCGGGTCATTTTTCAGGAATCCTGTTTTTATTAGGTGCGACTATTTGTTATGGTGCAGGGACACAACTTACAAAGAAAAATTTAGGGCAAGTCTCGACCTTGCATATATCCTTATTTACCCTCTTTTTTGCTGCACTCATTAGTTTTTTCGTTATGTTAGTTTCATCGCCAGAATCCATCGTTGCCTTTACGGAATGGCATGTAATTTTCTCAATGCTTGGCTTAGGTTCATTAGGCTCAGGGGTTGCATACCTAATATATTATTATTTAATTAAAAATGGCGGTCCGGAATTTGCCTCCTTAGTAACTTATCTAGTGCCAGGATCAGCCATATTGTGGGGAGCTTTCATATTGGGAGAAAGTATTCATTATTCAATGATTGTAGGCTTGCTTATCATTTTTCTGGGGGTTTATATCACCTCTACTAAAGAAAAACAAAAAGAAGGTAAAGCTGCAGCCTAGTATGTATAGAAGGGAAAGAAACATAATTGAAAAAAATAGTATTCTTTGATATAGATGGAACGTTGGTAGACAGTGATAAACAGCTACAAAAGTCAACAAAACAAGCTCTTAAGCATTTAAAGGAGAATGGAGTATTTGTTGCGATTGCTACAGGGCGTGCTCCATTTATGTTTGACAGTCTGCGCAATGAGCTGGATATCGATTCTTTTGTTAGCTTTAATGGACAATTTGTTGTTTTTGAAAATGAAGTCATATTTAAAAATGAGCTGCCGACATCTGAAATTGAAAGGTTAGTGAACTACTCAATGGATAGAGGACATCCGCTTGTTTTTCTAGATGAAAAAGAAATGAAATCCTCAGAACTAGATAACAGATTTATTGAAGAAAGTATAGGCAGTTTGAAATTTCCTTATCCAGAAAAAGATATTGATTTTTATAAGAATAGGGAAGTTTATCAGGCATTAGTATTTACGGAAGAAAAAGAGGACGCGGCCTATGAAAGTGAATTTCCTAATTTCCGTTTTGTCCGCTGGCATCAATTTTCAACGGATGTGTTGCCTGCAGGAGGCTCAAAAGCTGAGGGAATAAAGCTAATGATAGACCGCTTAGGAATTGAGATGAAGAATGTATATGCTTTTGGGGATGGATTAAATGATATCGAAATGCTGCAAGCAGTTGGAACTGGAATTGCAATGGGCAATGCATTAGACGAAGTTAAGCTTGCTGCAGATGTAACAACAACTTCAGCAAACAACAACGGCATCTGGGACGGCTTGAAAAGAATAGGATTAATTTAGGGAAATTAAAATATAGGAAAAGACTGAACGCCTAATGTTCGGTCTTTTCCTTTGTCGCATGGTGTCCAAAAGTTGAACCTGCTATCTTTCGATTGGGACAGCACCCTCAATTGGTTTAAAAGGATCCTCTTTATTAATATGATCATAGAACATAATTCCGTTCAGATGATCAATTTCATGCTGAAACACGATGGCTAATATCCCTTTTAACCTTAATTTTACTTCAATTCCATCTATTGTAGTTCCTTGAACAGTTACTCTTGCATATCTTGGAACATTTCCAGGAATCAGATCATCAACTGATAAACAGCCTTCTCCAGAAGTTAAGTAAGCTTTTTCAACTGAGTGGCTTTTGATTCTTGGATTAAACAGCGCATAATTATGAAGAGTTCCTTTTTCATCCTTAAGGTAGACAGCAATCATCCTTTTTGAAATATTGATTTGCGGAGCAGCCAGCCCGATGCCTGGGCGCAGGCCATATTTTTCTGCAATCTCGGGGTTTTGACTATTGATTACATATTCTAAAAGGCTTTGTAAAATTAGCTTATCCTCTTCTGTTGGTGGAAGTGGAACTTCATCTGCAACTTTTCTTAATGTTGGGTGTCCATCACGAATAATATCCCTCATCGTTAACATGTCATTCACTCCTGTAGCATAAGATCAATCGGCGAATTTTTAATTACTTTATTTAGTCTATCAAAATGAATGAAAAATGTTAATAAAAAGAGAAGGTACATTTTTGCACCTTCTCCTACAATATTAGCAAAAGCAAACGCAGCCAACGATGATAAGAAGAATAAAAAGCACAACAATCAGCGCGAAGCCTCCGCCGCAGCCAAAACCGCCAGCAAACCCTGGATAGCCGCAGCCATAACCGTATCCACCATAACCAAACATGAAGGATAACCTCCCTAAAGTAGATTATCGCCTACATATTATTTTTTTTATAGGACGATTTATATAGCCTATGTTAGGAGTATTTTGTTGGTGAAGGCCTTTGCCTATGTCATAAATGAAAAGTATAGGGAATAGAATTATTTATGGACAAGCCTTTCGTGTATTGAAAAATGATGAGGCTGCAGGTATAGTTAAATTGTTCTAATTAAGGGGGTCTATAGCGTGCCGGTATCAATAAAAAGCTGCCTGATAATCATTTGTTTAAGTACGGTAATGATTATTTCTGGTTGTTTGAATAAGAGTTCAACTGTTGAACAAATATATAATGTTTTAGAAAAGGTTGTTGCATCGGAAGAATTATTTGAACAGCAGCAAGATCCGTTAGTCGAATTAGAGAAGAAAGAAAAAGAAATTTATGATAAAATAATTTCCTTAGGCATGAAGGAAATGGGAGAAGTTTCTAAATTGTCAGATGAAGCTGCCCAAATCGTTGACCAGCGGCAGGAACATATGGTCAAAGAAGAGGAAAGCATAAAAGCTTCTGAAAATGAGTTTAAATCATTAGAGCCACTGATTGAAGAAATGGAAGATCCTGAACTTAAGAGACTATCGCAAGATTTATTTGATTGTATGATGGAAAGATATTCTATTCATGAAGAAATATTTCAACATTACTCTAAAGCTATTCAATTAGATAAAGACCTTTACGCTATGTTTAAAGAAGAAAATCTTCAATTGACTCAGCTTGAGGAACAAATTAATAAAATTAATGAAGCATATGGAAAAATAATTGATGCTAATAAAAAATTTAATGAAAAAACAAAGCAAT
>NZ_JBALNX010000129.1:2109-5260 GCF_036962035.1 Bacillus sp. JJ1773 | reverse complement strand
GTATATAATTAATTTGTGAATAAGTTCACAATATTTAAAAGGGATTTTTATTCGTTAGTAAAACTTAGCCCAAAGAAGAAGCAGTTGCAATCGCTGTAAAAATGAAAAAAGATTGCCTATAGAGAATAAAATTCTCCAAGGCAATCTTCACTAATCATATTTTATTTTTCAAAAATCGTTCCTTTTTTGAAGCTTGAAGCTTTAAATGCATATTTCGTTAGTAGATAGTAAGAGATACCTGCTACTACTACTCCGATTATCCATGCAAGGTCTACTAATAGGAAGGCAGCGCCTGCACCGATAAACATTGCAATGAGCCCCGCTGGATTAAATCCAGAAAAAGCACCTTCCTCATTGTATAATTCTTTAAGATTTACCTTTTGTTTTCTTAATATATAGTAGTCCACTAATAATATAGAAATAACTGGTCCTAAAAATGCGGAATATATTAGAATAAACATATTAAGACCTTTAGCCGATGACTCCTGTATAAGCAACCATGGAAATGCACCTAATGCAAGCAATCCTGTTACAATTGCAGAAGCTTTATACTTTAATTTTGTCAGCAATGTAATGACATAAGCTGGCGGAATAATATTGGCAACCATATTTGTTGCGATAACCGCGATTACAATAAACACGGATACAAAAACTGAAATATAAGGATTATCAATTATAATTGGGAGTGCTTGTGCAGGATTCGTTACACCAGTCGCAGCTGCGAGCATTGCCCCGATAATGATAACAAAACCATATGATAAGGTAATTGGGATAAAATATAATGATCCGCGTTTTTTATCACTCATACCCGTTTTAAGCTCTCTTGAATAATCTGCAGCACTTACAAAGATACCTGCATAATTCCCTAAAAAGACCATAATAAGTCCAAAGAACGGCAAGCCCCATGAGCCTTTAGCTTGTACCCAGTTTTGGGCAATCTCAGTGCTATGCGATGATAAAAGAATTCCGAAAACATAAATTAGTGCTGCCATAAATACTACAGAGGCAACCGTTTCTACCCATTTAATCGCGTGGAAACCGAATAATGAAAGCACAATTTGAATTAGTTGCAGCGCTATAAAACAAACAACGACATTATCGAAAGTACCGCCTGTAACAATCTTCGCGATTTCATTTAAGGCAGTTCCCCCGATCCAGCTTTGAATACCGTACCATACGATGGCGGGTATCCCGCGCAGTAGTGATGATATCACTGTTCCTTTTATTCCAAAGGACATTCTAAGCTGTACAACATATGGTATTCCTTTTTTGTAGCCGAGACGATCATTTAATGCAAAAATGGTTGAAATGATCCCAATTGCGATGATAGCTGCTAAAATGGTTTGAAAAATGTTTAATGTCGCGACACCAGCTACAATTACACTAGCCCCAAGTGTCATATTACCTAAATTAACACCGTCTCCAATCCACATAAAAATATAGTCTTTCGCACTTACTGTCCTATCCTTATCATTTTTCGGATAAAGCGATTCATCGACACCCGCAACATGTTCAATCTGGGTCTCGTTTGTATCGTAACCTTCAATCGTTGTAGACATATTTTATCCCCCTTGTTTTCGTACACCATATATAACAGCATTTGCTATGGCTTTTTAGCTAAAGGTTAACCTAATTACCATAAAATTATTTTTTCCTATTAAAAAGATTGCATCCGTGAATAAAAAATTTCACCCATTTTTCTATATGCAATCTCATTGTTAATAATTTTTCGTTCCACTTAGGTCAACTTATTTTTGCTTTCGAAAACGTTTTCTTTGTTAACAATTCATATTATACATGGCTTTTTCAAGAAGGTCTTTATGACTATTAAACAAAAAATACATAAACAAGCTATATATACTGCATAAACTTTTTTACGATAACATTCTTTTTAGACAATGCATTATTCACTTTGCACAAAGGAAATGCCATTTTCAATTTTAACGCGAAAAACACCGGAATAACTATGTGAAAGTTTGTACATGTTGCACGTATGGAATAGAGTATATATCATTTTTTACACTTCAGTGTACTAAATTCTTAAAAACACAAAATAAAAAGGAGTGATTTTTAGTATCCACTCCTTTTTACATCAGATTATCTTGTTTTTTTAGCAATCATTTCGATCTCAACTTCAGCCCCTAACGGTAAAGCTAACACCGCTATACATGTCCGAGCAGGGAATGGACTGGAGAATTGCGTTTCATATACTTCATTCATTGCCGCAAAATTATTCATATCAGTTAAATAAACATTTACTTTCACTACATCATCAGATGTTAGGCCAGCTACCTCTAATACTTCAAACAGGTTTTTGAAACATTGCTTCGTTTGTTCCGCAATATCTCCAGTAAGATTTTTCGCTGAAATGGAGTTCATTGCCGTTTGACCTGAGAAATAAACAAATTCTCCTGCATCAATTGCATGTGAATATGGTCCTGATGCTGTTGCACTCTTTGCCTCGTAAGCTTTTCTTGCCATGATATTTCTCCTTTGCTTCTATAATATTAATTCAAATTACAATATTACTAAAAGACTCCGCTCCTTTCAAACATTAAACACGGTATGCAGTTGTAATTCCTAGCATGCACTTTTTCAAATATGTATAAATTACTTAATTAGTTCTTCATTAAAGACAATATCATTTAAAGCAATTTGCAACGTTCCTCTATATTCCGCAGCATGATTAATATTATTTTCAGAGTTTATTAAGCTCTTCACAATTACTGGACGCAGCCCAGTAAATAAAGATTTACATCCCATCATGAAAAATGCCTTCAATTAATTTTTTGAAATGAGCGGTCACCTCATCATCCATATGTGCCACTCCAGAAAGATCAATAATTAACTTTTGAATTTGACCATTTCTAATCTCGCTAAACACTTTATCTTGTATAGTAGACATACGTACTTGATTAATTGAACCTATTAAAGGCAAAACACTAATCTCTCTATTAATAGGAATAATAGGAACAGATAAATTTCCAACTAGCTTGCGCTAATTTTCGAGGAGTTCATCCTTGTATTTTGAATAGCGTATAAAGAAATTCGTAAGAAATTGGTCAATTAATACATTTATTTTCTTCTCCAGCGAATAAAAGGTTTCTCTATTCACTTCATTATTACTGTTGAGATCATTATAGGATTAGTT
>NZ_JBALNX010000129.1:0-2059 GCF_036962035.1 Bacillus sp. JJ1773 | reverse complement strand
ATTAGTTTACTAAAAAACAAGATTAGGAACATAATAACTGTCAAAATATTCTTTCTATTGGAAAAAGAAGTGTTTTCTTAGTTTGGCAGTATGAAAAAATAAAGGCTGCATCCCTTATAGAAGGTATGCAGCCTGCTGTCATTCAGTTAAGAATTGTAAATTCTCACTGAGATTAATCTATTTGTTTTTTAGCACTAATTTTTTATTAATTCGTATTTTCCTTTGAAGATCCGAAAAGCTTATTATCCAATGAAAACAATTGGCTTCCATTAATAACAAGTACAACTGCCATTGCTAATAATGCTAAATCTAATTCATACCCTCCTGGTGCGATAAAACCAACAGATAATTTTGCTGTAAAGATAGCGCCAAGCATCACTAAAGCAATTAATGCTGAGATAAGCTTGGTTCCAATTCCTAAAAGTAAGGCAATTCCTCCAACAAGCTCAATAACAGAAACAACATAACCTAAAAAGCCCATAATTCCAATACTTTCAAACCAGCCTGCTACATTACCAAGACCCATTTGAAATTTAGCTACACCATGAATTAAAAAAGTTACCCCTAAAACTATACGAAGAATTAACATACTCCAACCATTTTTTTGTTTCATTATTTATTCTCCTATTCCTATGATTTTTTTAATTTATTTAGATTAATAAATTTTAGCTAATAATTAAACTTTCAAGCAAATACGGTTTCCAGAAGGATCTAAGGTAATGAAACATCCATTTTCTTCAATGACGGAAGCCCCAATATTCCTCAGCTGATTGATAATATTATTTCTTTTTTCCTCATTTGAAAGCATTAAAGTAAATGATTCAAGTCCAACACTATTAGGAGAAGGTGTAGGTGCACCTACGCCATTCCAAGTATTTAAACCAATATGGTGATGGTATTTACCATCCGCAATGAATAGTGCTTGAGTGCCATATCGGTTTACAACTTCAAATCCGAGTCCTTTGATATAAAACTCTTCTGTCTTTTTTAATTCGGATACATGCAAATGAATGTGTCCCATAACGGTGCCAGCAGGTAGACCTTTCCATGATTGCTGTTTACCTCCAGCTAGAAGATCTACAAAATTTAATGGATCAACCGCCATTTCCACTTCACTGTTCCCCCAGTTCCATTCGGAAGGATCACGGTCTGTATAGATTTCAATTCCATTTCCATCTGGATCAGATAAGTAAAGGGCTTCACTCACAAGATGGTCTGAAGAACCAAACTGCAATCCTATTTCCATAAAGTGGTGCACAATTTTAGCTAAATCAGAGCGTCTAGGCAGAAGAAGTGCAAAGTGATATAATCCCGTAGTTCTTCCTTGTTTAGGAATTACGTCATTGGGTTGTTGAATTGATAATAATACTGTCTTTCCATCCGCACTCAAGTTAGCGGATCTTTCACTTTTTTCTAAAACTTTAAAGCCGATTACTTCTTGATAAAATGCTAACGACCGCTCTAAATTTTGTACCTTTAAGTTAACTTGACCTACGAATGTAATAGGTTCATGATGAAAATTCATTTTAGTTGCCTCCTTCGTTATTTATTTTGTTCTTAACGAACAAATTGTTTTTAACACACAATTCGTCTGTTAGTTACTTTATGTAAGTTAGTATATTATTATAATTAAAGAAAGTCAAGTAAGTTATTTATAAAATATAATTTAATTATTTATAAATATGTTTATAATATAAGTCAGGAGTTGATGTAATTGAAAAAGTCGATTTGTCCTAGATTTGAAACAGCTATGGGGTTATTGAGCCAAAGGTGGACTGGAATGATTATCTACCAGTTATTATTAGGTCCGCAGCGTTTTTGTACGATTGAATCTTCAGTGGGTGTAAGTGGCAGAGTGCTGTCAGAGAGGTTAAAGGAATTGGAGAACAGCGGAATAGTTAAACGAGAAGTTTATCCAGAAACCCCTGTTCGAATTGAATATTCGTTAACAGAAAAAGGTTTAGGCTTGGAACCACTTATGAGAAATATAGAAAAATGGTCACAAGAATGGTTAGACGCTTAATTGTAAACCCTATTGAACTTAAGAATTTATAAAAAA
>NZ_JBALNX010000128.1:1611-1902 GCF_036962035.1 Bacillus sp. JJ1773 | reverse complement strand
TCGAGTAAGAACTAGCCATTCACTCGTAGCGAGTCTTGGAGGGCTAAAGGTAACTTTCGTCTTTAAGCGTAGACAGTTAGGTAATGGGCCGAAAGCCAAATGGTTGAAGGGATTGAGCCCCATAATGTTAGTAAATCGAGAGGGCTGATGTTTTAACTGCGACAGAAAGCAACATTTCATTATTCGTAATGGCAAGAAGAATGAAACCTCTCTGGGGTCAGAGACCTTGGCACGTTATACATTGATATGATACGGCAACTCGGGAGACCCTATCGGTCTTTTCTTTTTTTT
>NZ_JBALNX010000128.1:0-1525 GCF_036962035.1 Bacillus sp. JJ1773 | reverse complement strand
TGGGTAATGCCGATGGAGGAAAGGCTAGCTACCAGTTATCACCCTTACTAGGGAAACATTTACTACACGCAGAGGTAGGAATATTAAATGGAAACAAAACTACTAAGGATAGCAGAATTAGCAAAATCTGATCCTATAATGAAATTTACATCTCTTGCACATTTATTAGATGAGCGATCATTAGTTCAATGTCATCAAGAGTTACCTAATAAAAAGGCAACTGGGGTTAATGGTACAACTAAAGAACAATACAGTGAAAATCTAAAAGAAAACATAGAAGGCTTAGTAAATAGGCTTAAAAGCAAAAGTTATCGTCCTGTTCCAGTAAGGAGAATGTATATTCCAAAGCTCAATTCAGACAAGAAAAGACCATTGGGAATACCAGAACATGAAGATAAAATTGTACAAAAAGGCATTACAAAGATACTAAATACCATCTATGAGAATGATTTTCTAGACTGTTCCTTTGGATTCCGTCCAAACCGTAACTGTCATGATGCTTTGAAAATACTGAACTATTACATTGAAAAGAGGTCAGTAAATTATATAGTAGATGTAGATATCAAAGGATTCTTCGACAATGTTGACCACACATGGATGATGGAGTTCTTAAAACTGCGAATCTCTGACCCTAACCTCCTAAGATTAATTGGTAGGTTTCTTAAAGGTGGATATATGGAGGAAGGAAAGAAATACAAGACAGAAAATGGCACACCGCAAGGTGGAGTAATATCTCCGATATTAGCTAACGTTTACCTCCATTACGTCCTCGACCTATGGTTTGAGAAAAGGGTTAGAAAACAGTGCAAAGGACAAGCATTTATAGTGAGATATGCAGATGATTTTGTTTGTTGTTTTCAATCTAGAAGTGAAGCTGAACAATTCTTCGAATCATTAAAATTGAGATTAAAGAAGTTTAACTTAGAAATAGCCGAGGATAAAACTAAAATTATTCCCTTTGGAAAGTTTGCGGAGAAAGATGTAAAACAAAAGGGAAACAGTAAACCAGCAACCTTTGATTTCCTAGGTTTTACACACTATTGTGGGAAAAGCAAACAAGGTAAGTTCCGAGTGAAACGGAAGTCAAGCAGGAAGAAAGTCCAAGGTAAACTCAAAGAATCTAAGCAATGGTTGAAGATTAATAGAAATAAAGATATTCATATCATTATGGATAGATTTAGACGCTCTCTTATAGGTTATTACAATTATTATTGCATCACAGATAATACCCAAAGTGTAAACAAATTCAGAGACAAAATCGGATACTTACTGTATAAATGGCTCAATAGAAGAAGTCAAAGGAAATCATTTAATTGGGATAAATTTAGACTCTTTCTTAATAAATACCCATTACCTTACGCAAGAATTAAGGTTAACATATATGACTTAAGAAAAGAGATTAGCTACATTATGTGAACGATAACTAGGAGGAGCCGTGTGCGTTAATTGCGCAAGCACGGTTCTGTGAGGGGAGAGGAATACAATCTACCGTGAGGTAGAGAGATTCCCTTCTACTCGACTAGTT
>NZ_JBALNX010000127.1:0-6425 GCF_036962035.1 Bacillus sp. JJ1773 | reverse complement strand
ACATTAGCTAATCCGTAAATTACAATTACTTTAAAAAAGTAATTTATATTAATTATTATACACGAAGAATACGTGTTTGGATATATCTTTTTATAATTAGATTAAAGCCTAAAATATTCATTAAACAAATCAACTTTTCGCAAATCTAGTATATAAGACGAATGAAAATGAGAAAAGTTTCATAAAATTAATTATTTTTTCACCCGTCACATAAAATACACAATTTATGAATTATTATGGGACTTTGTAAATTGAATGATCTTTTCTATTCTCTAACGTAAACATACCCCCTTTATTAATTATTAAACCTTTCCAGGCCCCATTAATTCTCAATTAATGCAATTGAATTGAAAAAATTTAATAAAAATTAAGTGATATAATTTCCTTTTCCCCTTTTATTGCAGCCCATCTTCTAATACAATAAGAGTGTGGGGATATGATGCTTGTGGTTCGCTATTATCATGTAAAAATGGGAAATGGGGGGTTTACAATGACAGAATACATATTTGACTTAACAATTGTAGCACTTCTAGTAATTGGATTAACTGCTACACTTGGTGTCATTACAAATGGGCTTGGCGAAAAACTGTTTGGCGGAAAAAATAAAAATGAATTCGTTGATCAATGTGCAAAGTTCCAAACGGGCTGGAAAGCAGTTGGAGGAAAAAAGAAATAAAATCATATATAGATCGGAAAGAGACTGAAACTCAGTCTCTTTTTATTTTTTAATAATATAAATTAAACAAAAATTTTCAATAGTATTTTTAATTAATTTGTTGTATACTTTTAAAAAGAATTCTTTATTAAACAAAAGCGTAAAAGCGTAAAAGGTTTAGTTTTTCTTAAAAAGGAAAAACGATCTCATCCAAGAGATCGTTTTTATCATTTAGCATATTGCTCTCTATATTGTTTTTCTTCTTTTTCCGAGCAATACACGAAGTGTCCTGGTGTAATTTCTCGCATTTCAAGCTTTTCGTTATCACCATAGTTATGGACCTTCGGATCATATGAAATACGTTTGCGCGTACGCTCTGTATCTGGATCTGGAAGTGGAATCGCAGACAATAAAGATTGAGTGTATGGGTGCATTGGATTATTATATAGATCCTCCGCACTGGCAAGCTCAACAAGCTTTCCGAAGTACATAACACCAATACGGTCACTAATATATTTAACCATTGAAAGATCATGAGCGATAAAAAGATACGTTAATCCTTTTTCACGCTGCAAGTTTTTCAGTAAGTTAACTACTTGAGCTTGAATAGAAACGTCGAGTGCAGAAATTGGCTCATCGGCAATAATAAAGTCAGGTTCAACAGCCAATGCTCTTGCAATACCAATACGCTGTCTTTGACCGCCAGAGAATTCATGAGGATAGCGGTTAGCATGCTCTTTATTTAAACCAACCGTTTCTAATAGTTCATAAACTCTTTCCATTCGATCTTTTTTGCCTTTCGCTAAACCGTGAATATCAATTCCTTCAGCAATGATATCTGCAACGGTCATACGAGGGTTAAGTGAGGCATAAGGATCTTGGAATATCATTTGCATTTTTCGATTGAATTTCTTTAATTCTTTTGCTGATTTCCTGCCATGTACGTCTTCTCCATTGAAGAGAACCTGGCCATCAGTAGCATCATACAGACGAATAATCGTTCGGCCGGTAGTTGATTTTCCACATCCCGATTCACCAACAAGTCCCAATGTTTCACCTTTGAAAATGTCAAAAGTTATACCATCGACAGCTTTAACCATGTTAGGTTTCCCTACATTGAAATGCTGCTTTAAATTTTTTATTTCTAATAATTTTTCAGCCATGTTTAGTTATCCTCCTTCACTAAGACTGGTTGTTTATATGTGGAGGATAATTTGCGCATCCGTTTTTGAACTGCTTCAGGCGGTTCTACCTTTGGTGCATCTGGATGAAGAAGCCATGTTTTTGCGAAATGCGTATCAGAAATTTGATACATTGGCGGTTCCTCTTCAAAGTCTATCGCAAGCGCATATTTATTTCTCGCTGCAAAGGCATCTCCTTTTGGAGGATTAGTTAAGTCTGGAGGTGTACCTGGTATTGCAGCAAGATCTGCTTTATCATCATTGTCTAAGCTCGGCATAGATGCTAGAAGCCCCCATGTATAAGGATGCCGGGGGTCATAGAAAATCTCATCTACAGTACCCATCTCCACAATTTGTCCCGCATACATAACAGCTACTCGATCTGCTACGTTTGCAACAACTCCAAGATCATGAGTGATAAAGATAATGGACGTATCCATTTTGCTTTGTAAGTCTTTCATTAAATCAAGAATTTGTGCTTGAATCGTTACATCAAGAGCTGTAGTTGGCTCATCAGCAATTAAAAGCTTCGGGTTTGCAGCAAGTGCAATAGCTATCATCGCACGCTGTCTCATTCCGCCCGAAAATTCGTGTGGGTATTGGTTGACACGTCTTTCCGGCATTGGAATACCAACTAGACTAAGCAGTTCGACTGCACGTGCTTTAGCAGCCTGCTTTGACATATTTTGATGCTTAATCAGACCTTCCATAATCTGATAGCCAATTTTCATTGTTGGATTAAGAGAAGTCATTGGATCCTGGAAAATCATACTGATTTCTTTTCCACGGATTTTTTCCATTTGTTTATCTGTTTTTGGTACAATGTCTTCACCGTTGAAAAGAATTTGTCCACCAGTAATTTTCCCTGGAGGCATTGGAATTAATTTCATAATTGTCTGGGAGGTAACACTTTTACCGGACCCTGATTCACCAACAATAGCGAGTGTCTCTCCTTTATAAAGGTCAAAGCTAACCCCGCGGACCGCTTTCACATTTCCTCCATATGTTTGGAACGAGACTTCTAAATCTTTCACTTCAAGTATTTTTTCCATTTTCTCACTCCTTTGTCTAGCTCCCGCATTTCTAGTTTATTTGCGAAGTCTTGGGTCAAGCGCGTCACGTAACCCGTCCCCAATTACATTAAAGGCAAAGATCGTTAAACAAATAAACGTAGCTGGGAAGAATAAACGCCATGGATAATATCGTAAAGCTGGCAAACCGTCATTAGCCATTGTTCCCCAGCTGGCAAGTGGCGGTGTTAATCCAAGGCCAATATAACTTAAGAACGCTTCAGTGAAAATGGCAGATGGAACGGTTAACGTCATTGTAACCATGATTGGTCCCATCGCGTTTGGAATTAAATGTCGACCCATAATTCTTGTCGTGTTCGCTCCAAGTGTTTTTGCAGCTAGAACATACTCTTGACTTTTCAGTGATAATACTTGTCCACGGACAATACGCGACATATTGATCCAGCCAGTAATCGTCATTGCTAGAATCATTGTCCCAAGTCCTTGCCCTAGTACTACCATTAATAAGATAACTAGCAATAAGTATGGAACGCCATAAAGAATATCAGCAAAGCGCATCATAAATTCATCTGTGCGTCCGCCTTTATAACCAGCGATTCCACCCCAAATTACACCGATGACTAAATCAATAAGTGCAGCTGCAACCCCGATGAAGATAGAAATTCGGGCACCTTCCCAAGTTCGTACAAATACATCACGACCAAGATCATCTGTGCCAAACCAGTGCTCAGAAGATGGAGGTTGGTTTTTATTTGCTAAATCGTTTGTCCGGTAATCGTATTCAGTCATATGTGGTCCGAAAGCCGCCATAATAATTAGTAAGAATAAAAGTACTAATCCAAACATAGCAAGCTTGTTTTTTCGGAAACGGATGGAAACATCTTTCCAAAATGAAAGACTTGGCTTTGAAATTTTTTCAGCGTTTTCTAATTGGGACCCGACGAGTTGAAATTTATCTTTAGAAATCTGCATAATTACTCTCCTTTCTTCCCGCCAGCAAGTTTGATGCGTGGATCGATGATTCCGTATGCAATGTCAACAAGGAGAATAGATACGAGTAACAAAACACTATAGAAGACTGTTACACCCATAATAACCGTATAATCGCGGTTTGTAATACTTGTTACGAAATGCGCACCTAAACCTGGAATACCAAAGATTTTTTCGATAACAAAGCTTCCTGTTAAGATTCCAGCAGTTAAAGGCCCCATATACGTTACAACTGGTAAAAGTGCATTACGGATTGCATGCCTTACTGTAATTACTCCTTGACTTAAACCTTTTGCTTTTGCTGTTTTAATATAATCATTGCTCAATACTTCAAGCATACTCGAACGAGTCAGACGTGCAATAAATGCCATCGGTGTTGAACCTAAAGCTAAGGCTGGAAGAACAGTATGCATAAATGTTTCCCAGCGGGCAACAGGGAATAAGCCCAATTTAATCGCAAAAACATATTGAAGAACGGACGCCATAATGAAGGAAGGAACAGATATCCCCAAAACAGCAATGACCATGGCCGTGTAATCTGGCCATTTATTATGTCTTAATGCGGCAACAATCCCTAAAAGAACCCCGAACGCAATTGCTAGAAAAATTGCTTCCATTCCTAGCACGAATGAAACAGGGAAACCATCATTAATTAAATCGTTTACCGTTTGGCTTTTATATTTAAATGATGGGCCGAAATCCCATTTTGCCACTCTAAGTAAATATTCCCCGTATTGAGCATACCAAGGCTTGTCCAAACCATAGTGAGCATTTAGATTCGCTTCAATTTCGGGAGGCAGCTGTTTTTCAGATGTAAATGGGTTTCCGGGTGCAATGCGCATGAAGAAAAACGTTGCAGTTACGATCAGCCACAAGGAGATTAACATGTACAGTAAGCGCTTTCCAATATATTTAGCCATTGACTAACACCTCCAATTTTTTCTTTGTCAAATAGAAAAGCGTAAGCGCCATTTTCAGGCGCAACAGCAAAACAGAAAACTAAGGTATACAGGGAGATACCCCCATATACCTTAAGTTTAATTACTTATTCTTATTCAAAATAAGCCCATTTATATTGTACATCACCTAAGCCAGATACAACAACATCTTTTAGTTTTGGATCTTGAACCCAGTTGTTCGTGTAGTAATAGATTGGAGCGATTGGCATTTCATCCATAAAGATAGCCTCAGCATCCTTTAACATTTGTTGACGAACTTCTGGATCTCCTTCAGTAGCAGATTTTGCAAGTAATTCTTGATATTCTTTGTTTTCCCATCCAGTATCGTTGTTTCCGCCATTAGCGTCACGGAACATTTCAAGGAAGTTGATTGCATCGTTGAAGTCACCTAACCAGCCCATACGAGCAACTTGGTAATCAAGTGAATGTACTTTATCAAGGTATACAGCCCACTCTTGGTTATCAAGATTTACTTCTACACCAAGGTTGTTCTTCCACATATCTTGAATTGCTTGAGCAATCTTTTGATGTGCTTCAGAAGTATTGTAAGAAAGTGTTACAGCAGGAAGCTCAGAAGGATCTTTAAGACCCATTTCTTCTAATCCTTTTTGTAAATATTCTTTTGCTTTTTCTACATCATTGTCATTGAAGTAGCCTTTTTCATTTTCTTCAAACATTGATGGCGGTACAAGTGCCATAGCTGGCTGCTGTTCACCTTGAAGGATGTTGTCAATAAGTTCTTGACGGTTAATTGACAATGCAAAAGCTTTACGGATATTTACATTGTTAAATGGTTCAACTGTAGTATTGAACTTGTACTTGTAAACACCAGCGATTGATTGTGTAGTTAAACGGCCTTCGTCTTTAAGAGCTTGCATTGCATCAGTTGGAAGCGCACCTGTTGGAGCACCAGCCCAATCAAGCTCACCATTATCAAACATAGATAATTCTGTATTTGGATCATTGATCATGATCATTTCAATTTTGTTTAGTTTTACTGCGTCTGCATCCCAATAAGTTTCGCTCTTTTCAAGAACGATTTTATCACTATGAGCCCATTCAGTCATTACGAAAGGTCCGTTAGTTGTATAGTTTTCACCAGCATCATTAGCCCAATTTGGGTTTGCTTCGGCAATTTTGCTGTTGAATGGAAGGTAAGTATAGAACGCTGTTAACTCTAAGAAGAATGGAGTTGCGTTTTCAAGAGTAACTTCAAGAGTTTTCTCATCTAAAGCTTTAACTCCAACTTCATCAAGTGAACCGCCAGCAGTGTTAGCTGCTTCTCCACCTTTAATGTAATAAAGCTGGTATGCATACTCTGATTGGTTGTTTGGATCTAAAGCCCATTTCCAAGCAGCTTCGAAGTCATTTGCAGTGACAGGATCTCCATTTGACCATTTTGCGTCACGAATTGTAAACGTGTATACTTTTTGGTCATCAGAAACTTTTACATCTTCTGCCATTGCATTTTCTGGCTTCCCATCTTTTCCAATACGTGTTAAGCCTTCAAGAGTTTGGCGAAGCACTGTTCCAGAAGTAGAGTCTTTGGCAAGTGCCGGGTGTAACGATGGTGGTTCAGTATTAATATTAACTCTTAATTCTTGCGGTA
>NZ_JBALNX010000126.1:0-4855 GCF_036962035.1 Bacillus sp. JJ1773 | reverse complement strand
TGTCAAATAAAAATGCCCTCCATAAAAACAGAGTGCATTAGTAAAGGACTTTTTTATTAAGTAAAGAACAATTTTTTCTAATAAAGAGCTTTCTTTTAATACAACAAGTATGTTCACTGACATTAATGTTGGTACCTAAAAAAACAATAAATATCAAGGACTATTTAGTTCTAGAGTATAAATGAGTGAGAAAAAGATTAGTGCTTCGATTAAATATCTAATTAATAGCAGCAAGTAATCATTCCCCATTTTTATTACGAATGTTGGACTACATTTTAACCTAAAAAGGAATAGAACAATGTTGCATTCCTTTTTTCATATTTAATAAGCCTTTTCGATTTCAATTTTTGTATAAATATCTAATGCCTCTTGTGAACTTATTCCAAACTTTTCACTTGCCATTTTTCCTGCCTACTGATCGTGGACTTCTGGAATATAATTTGCACCATAATTTGTTTCTCTATCAAAAACAGATTTCATGTATTCATAAATTTCCATATCAGATGCTTCACTAGAAGAAGAAACGGTTTCAGCTGTATTCTTTTCTTCCTTTTCAAAATCGTATTCACGTACCAACTGTAAAACGGTTGTTGGTCCATTCTTTATTTCTAAATCAAAGAAGATTTTGAATCCATTTTTATAATAAGCAAGAATGTATCCGTCAGAGTCCAATTCATCTTCAACTGGCTCTACTGATTCAGCAAACACTTTGTTAATTTCTTCTGCTGTCATGCCGACAGTAGCACCGAACACAGAGAGAGTAGGTGTAGCAAAATAGTAGCCCATCACGGTTTCATCCAGTTCATCGATAAAATATCCTTCCTTGTCGAAAACCACCAATCTTGCACCCGAATAGTAATCATCATAGGTAGGTTCGTCATAATGTCCCTTTAGCTCGCTTAATTTTGCACCAAGTAGAAAAGGAGCATTGATTTCGGTTGAAGCGAACACCTCTTCTTCTGGATCTATTTCTTTTTCCTCTACATGGATTGAAGGAGATAAATCTATTTCTTTAGTATTACACCCCAACAACATAACGCAAGACAAAAGCAAAAGTGCAAAGTAATACAAAAGTTTAATAATATCATCTCATTATACAAAAATAATCCTTATACCACTTAACTGCTCTGTTAGTACAATAGGTTCAATAAAGGTAAGCGTTAATCCTTCTTGGATTAACACCCCATTTAGTTTAATAAGGATAATGAAATAGAATTCTCAAAACAGCCCATAGAAGTAACCCTGCAATAATAACTAGAACTCGAATTACCCAATTCTTCACTCTATAAATCCTCCTGATAATTGATAAGTTATTTTTAATATCCTCCCACCCTTGTAACAATTATTTGTCTACCTGATATTACTCCTTTAAGGGCTTTGGAAAAGACCTTTTTTATTTCTTCTCATCGTCAACTAGTCGAGTAGAAAGGAACCTCTCTACCTTACGGTAGATTGTGTTCCTCCCCCTCACAGAACCGTGCTTGCGCTATTAACGCACACGGCTTCTCCTAGTTACCATTCACAAAACCTTGCTAATCTCTTAGGATCAGATTTTGCTAATTCTGCTATCCTTACTAGTTTTGTCTCCATTTATTATTCCTACCTCTGTGTGTAGTAAATGTATCCCTAGCAAGGGTGATAACTGGTAGCTAGCCTTTCCTCCATCGGCATTACCCAACTTCATTGGTACTACGCTGCTATCCGACTCCCTAATCGGCATTTGGTTTCCTTACTTTGTATCGCTTGTACACCATACTCTTCTAAAAAGAAAAGACCGATAGGGTCTCCCGAGTTGCCGTATCATATCAATGTATAACGTGCCAAGGTCTCTGACTCCAGAGAGGTTTTATCCATCTTGCCTTTAACGAAGGATAAAATGTAGCTTTCTGCTGCAGGTAAAGCATCAGCCCTCTCGATTTACTAACATTATGGAGCTCAATCCCTTCAACCATATGGCTTTCGGCCCATTACCTAACTGTCTACGCTTAAAGACGAAAGTTACCTTTAGCCCTCCAAGACTCGCTACGAGTGAATGGCTAGTTCTTACTCGACGGGAATCCCACCCGTTATATGATACGACCTATGCTCGGCCGCACAACTGCCAGTTAGTAGAAAAAGTTCAACAAAAACAAAGCGTTAACCCTTCTTGGATAAACGTCACGATCGTCTAAAAAGAATATATGAGGGAAAAATAACAAATATCAAATGTATATTATTTACAATCCGCGTGTTCCATAATCTTCTGTACGGTTTCCAAATCAATTTTTATGATAGGTCCTTCTGGAGAAATGATCACAGCTTCCTTCAAATAGAATCTCCCTGCCATAATAAAGTTCTCTCTTTTCTTGAAATATAACTTCAAGTCAGGTTCGTGACTTGGAAACTCACTTTGCTCAAGGTACTTTGATTTTTGAAACGAGTCAACTATTTCGTTTATCAAATTTTGATTATCAATTTCATAGGAAGATGGATGACATAGCACCGTGATTGAGGTTGTATATTTCAAATCTTTAATAGAATTCCACCTTTCATAAGGGGGTATTTCTTCCGCTTCTGTTTTATCAATTAAACTATGAAGACCTACCAAGTACCTTGTCTCATTAATTTCAGTTTGTTTTGAATGAGGAGAGGATATTTTATTTTGTTGTTCAGAAGTGTGTAACAAAATCATCCCTGTAGCAAGCAAAAATAACACGATGAAAGCCATTTTCCTCACACTATCGCTCCTTTCGGTACCGGTGTTTTGAATATAGTGTCCAGTAGCAAAGGGTACATATCCGACATCACCGGCTCTATAAACAAATGTACGAGCTGCACCGTTTCCAGTAAATATAGTCATTCGCCCTTGTCCGGTAAGGTAATACTGCCATTCGTCATTATCTGGATGCCAATAAAGTTCTCTCATTGCACCCGGTTCAATCTCAACGAGTGCTGCTGCGACAGTTTTTGAAATTGGAAAGTTAGAAGAGTCGACAATTCGTACACTACCACCTGGTGTTTTTAGGGGTGTTTGTTTCAACAGCTCGTGCTTGACAGTTAAAGGAATTTCTCCGTAGGGTGACTGAACTTCTTGATTTTCCAGTGGACCTTGCACCTTCCCCTGTGTTGGAAATTAATAAATTTTATACAAAAAAACGTCATTTTAATCGTAATAATGACGTTTTTAATCTTCTTATCACTTTTTCATTTCAATTTCAATTCTCTTTGCTAAGTCAGATGATACTTTACTGAAATACTCCATAACCTTCTTTCTAATATCATCAGATATGACTTTCAAATCACTAGCTAAATTTTCGACAAGGTGTTCTTTTTCGATTTGAGTTAACCTCGTATAGAATTCACCAGCCTGCCCAAAATCGTCTTGCTTTGTTATAGAAGTTCTTTCAAGTTTGCCTTCAACATATCTTCCATCACCACTTGTAATTTGATTAGCTGGTATCCAATTTTGCTGTTGGTTAACCGGTAATTTACGAAATTCAGCTCCAATTCTTCTTCTTTGAGAATCACTATAAATATTGGCACGGCCCTGAAGTATTTTATCATCAGATAATTCTGCGCCGTCTAGTATATTAGAAGTGGAGAAGGCGACTTTTTCTACTTGTTCCATATAATTATCAGGATTTTTGTTTAAAACTATTTTGCCTACTGGCATTAGGGGATACTCTTTTTCATCCCATACTTTTGTATCGTCTAAAGGATCATAAGAAAGATTTGCTTCATCCTTTGGGTCCATGAGCTGGACATATAAGCCATATTCCACCGGTTTACCACCCGCAATCGCATCGTATAAATCTTTACCAGCGTAATCAGGATTTTCAGCGGCTAGTCTATTTGCTTCTTCGCGACCAATGTATTGTACACCTTCAAATGGGTACCAATGGTATTTAACGTACTTTCTAATACCTTGAGCATTTATCCAAACATATGTATTTACACTATGTCCTGGAATGTGGCGAAAACTTTTTACCGTACCAGCATCCGAGTATAACCGTATAACAAAGTGAATCGATTCAGGCGCTCTTGCTACAAAGCTCCAAAACCTATCAGGATCAATTAAATTATTTTTTGGTGAAGGTAAGAGTGCTTTAATAAATTCCGGAAATCGTATCGCATCACGAACAGAAAAGACAGGAATGTGATTACACAAAAGGTCAAAAACGCCTTCTTCTGTATAAAATTTTGTAGCAAAACCACGCACATTTCTAGATGTATCAGGTGTTCCTTTCGTACTAACAGCTAACGAAAAGCGAACCATAACAGGAAATTTCTGATTAGAATTTTGTAAAAAGCTCAGTTTTGTATGTTCGGACATCGAATATATCGTTTGAAAATAACCAAATGCACCAGATCCTTTTACATGAACAGGTCTTTCTAAAATCTTTTCATGAATAAATTCTTGTAAGGTTTCGTGTAATACACTATCTTGTTCCAGTACAGGTCCCCTAGAGCCGATCGTCTGGGAATGAAGTTTAGCTTGATCATTGGAGAGGTCTCGATTCTCATTATGGCTTTCCTCTAATAAAGTTTGCCTCTGTTTATGGTCTTTTTTATTCATTATTAAAGCCTCCAAAATTTAATTAACTTCAATCGTTACTAAATATGATTATTGAGGCTCGAATATGTATCTTCTACTTTTATTTTCAACATTCATTAGAAATATAGTTCTTAAAGTTAGTTTGTTAAGATGATAAAAGAGTATGAACAGGCTAATAAAAATAGTATTTATAAAAAATGATCAAACTTTTTTATAAATAATACATCTAGATATGGTATAGAAGAATCCATATTGATTAAGATTTTATCAAGACCTAAATCATAAGAAGTCATAAAAAATAAAGATCGATATATATTAGAC
>NZ_JBALNX010000125.1:0-21840 GCF_036962035.1 Bacillus sp. JJ1773 | reverse complement strand
TTGTTTAAATATTCCGTAAAAAGAGATATGATAAGATTATCGATTATTATTTAGGGATTCGAAGTATTGTATAAATATAGTGCTAACACTCGAAAACAGCTTTGGAGGAAGACGAATGTTAAAGGTATTATCCTATTTAAAGCCCTACCGGATAGCGGTTGCTGTTGCGCTTGCCTTAACGCTGACAGAGCTTGCTGTCGAACTTGTTCAGCCCTTGTTCATGGCAAAGATTATTGACGAGGGTATTTTAAAAAGTGATCTATCTGTTGTTATTAAATGGGGAAGCGTCATGCTTGTATTTTCACTTATTTCTTTAGCGGCAGGTGTTCTCAATTCCTTTTATGCAGCCCATGCAAGTCAGAGCTTTGGATTTGATATTCGCAGAAGCCTATTTGAAAAGGTGCAATCTTTTTCTTTTGCCAACTTTAATCTATTTCCAGCATCATCTCTAATTACGAGGATGACGAATGATATCACCCAAATCCAAAATACGTTATTTATGAGTCTGCGAATTATGCTTCGGGCTCCACTGATGATTATTGGCGGGCTTTTCATGGCATTTTTCGTCAATGTGAAGCTGGCACTTATTTTATTCATAGTTGTTCCTTTTTTATTTATTTTTCTAAAGTGGCTCATGAGCATCGGGGGAGCTCTATTCAAAACGGTCCAGGAAAAATTGGACACGGTGAATGGTGTCATGCGAGAAACCTTAACAGGTATTAGGCTAATAAAAGCTTTTATTAGAAGGAAGCACGAAGTAAAACGTTTTACACGTGCAAATGAGGATTTAAAGGATCAAACTATTAAGGCATTGAGATTAATGGAAATTACGATGCCTGTGCTATTGATTATTATGAATATCTCGATTATAGGTGTGCTCTGGTTTGGAAGCATCCAGGTGAATAGCGGCGGAGTCAAGGTTGGGGAAGTGGTTGCTATTGTCAACTATGCGACTAGAATTACCGGGGCCTTCTCGATTTTTTCCTTTATTATTATGGCTTTTTCCCGTGCTCATGCCTCTTCCAATCGGATTGTTGAAGTTCTTGATGCAAAGGTGGACCTTTCTGATCAGGAGGATGCAGATTCAACTTTCCATGTAAAAGAAGGGAAGGTTGAATTTAAGCAAGTTACCTTTCAATATCCAGATACAGAATCACCAGCGCTTACGAATATTACTTTTACTGTTAACCCTGGACAAACGGTGGCGATATTAGGGGCAACCGGCTCAGGAAAAACCTCTCTATTTGAGCTTATCCCAAGACTTTATGATGTGAATGATGGGGAGGTTCTGATTGATGGAATCAATGTCCGTGAAATGAAAATGGAAAATCTGCGCAGGAAAATTGGATTTGTACCGCAGGAATCTGTTTTGTTTACTGGTACAGTAAAAGAAAATATTGCATGGGGAAAAGAAAATGCCTCTATGGACGAAATTATTGAAGCAGCAAAAGATGCCCAAATCTATGAGACCATCAAAGGATTTCCAAGTATGTTTGAAGCGAAGCTTGGGCAAAAGGGAGTGAATCTTTCAGGGGGGCAAAAGCAGAGACTATCCATTGCGAGGGCCCTAGTTAGGAAGCCCAAAATTCTTCTTCTGGACGATAGCACAAGTGCTTTAGATAGGAGAACAGAGGCAAAGTTGCTTGAAGCTTTAAAGAATTATACATGTACGACTTTCATCATCACACAAAAAATTAGCACAGCGATGGAGGCAGACCGGATTTTACTTCTGAAGGAAGGGAAACTCCTAGCAGAAGGAACCCATGAATCCCTGTTAGAGAAATCTTCACTCTATCGAGAAATCTTCCGATCTCAAATGAGAGAGGAGAGAAGAAATTATGCTTAATGAGATGAAAAGACCGTTTCAATATAAGAAAAATACGTCTTTAAATGAAAAACTTCATGAAAAAGCAAAGGGAAAACAAAAAACTAAATCAAGGAATTACAAGCAAACGATAAAAAGAATCTGGCAATTTCTTTCCTATAATAAAGGGTTATTATTTCTAGTTCTATTAATGGTTCTTATTAGTTCATTTTTAGGGCTGCTAGGTCCCTTTTTAGTTGGAATGGCCATTGACAAATATATTGTGACTAAAAGCAGCGATGGCTTTATTACACTCCTTTTTGGTCTGGCGGGAATTTATGCTGCTTACTCGCTTTCCCTTTGGTTTCAAAATTACTGGATGATTGGTATTGCGCAAAATACAGTCTTCGAAATGAGGACTAAGCTTTTCAAGCATTTGCATAAGCTCCCCATTCCCTTCTTTGATAAACGACAGCATGGAGAGTTAATGAGCCGAATTACAAATGATATTGAAAATGTCAGCTCTACTTTAAACAGCTCAGTCATTCAGATTTTTTCTAGCATACTTACCCTTATTGGCACAGTGTCAGTTATGCTTTGGCTAAGTCCGCTATTGACTTTGTTGACCTTAGCTATAGTTCCACTTATGTATTTAGGGATGAAGTGGATTACGAAGCGGACAGGGGTATTATTTAAAGAGCAGCAGAGAAATCTCGGTGAAATGAATGGATTTATTGAGGAAACCATATCTGGGCAAAGAATAATTAAAACTTTTTCCCAGGAACAGAAGGTAACGGATGAGTTTGCAGAAAAAGCAGAGAGGCTAAGGGGTGCAGGATATTGGGCGCAGACATATTCAGGTTTTATTCCAAAGCTGATGAACTTCCTTAATAATCTTAGCTTTGCAATCATCGCAGGCATAGGTGGAATCTTTGCATTAAAGGAACTGATTTCCATCGGAGCCATTGTCATTTTT
Source organism: Bacillus sp. JJ1773 (assembly GCF_036962035.1). NCBI lineage: Bacteria > Bacillati > Bacillota > Bacilli > Caryophanales > Bacillaceae > Bacillus > Bacillus sp. JJ1773. The sequence continues at coordinate 19,060 of NZ_JBALNX010000125.1, read as the reverse complement.
ACAGAATACTCCCGCCAGTTTACCCGTCCATTGAACGACTTAGCTAACCAATTTAATACACTTCTCTCAGCAATTGCTGGAGCAGAGAGGGTATTTGATATTCTTGATGAAGAGGTTGAATTGCAAAATGAAAGCGCCCTTCAAGAAATTTCAAATGTAAGAGGAGAGGTTGAATTTCGCGATGTAAACTTTTCTTATGAAGAGGAAGGTAACACGGTAAGAAATATTAATCTTCATGTTTTTCCTGGTGAGACCGCTGCATTTGTCGGACCTACAGGTGCTGGTAAAACAACAATGATTAATCTCCTGTCACGATTTTACGAGGTGGATAGTGGCAGTATTCTTATCGATGGTCAGCCTATTTCGGCAATAAAGAAAGAAAGCTTGCGAAAGCATATGGGGTATGTATTGCAGGATTCCTTTTTGTTTCAAGGAACGGTTATGGAGAATATTCGCTACGGAAGGCTTGAAGCAACTGACGAGGAAGTGGTCAAATCAGCTCAAATGGCAAATGCACATTCATTTATTATGAAGCTGCCTAATCAATACAACACATTATTAAACCAAGACGGAAATGGCATTAGTCAGGGGCAAAAGCAGTTATTATCCATTGCAAGGGCATTTCTGGCCAACCCGTTAATTCTCATTTTAGATGAGGCTACAAGCAGTATTGATACGATAACTGAATTGAAAATTCAGGACGCATTGCTGGAGTTAATGAAGGGAAGAACAAGCTTTGTCATTGCACACCGTTTAAATACAATACAAAATGCAGATCGAATTTTTGTGCTTCATGAAGGAGAATTGATTGAAGAGGGAACACACGAGTCACTACTTAAGCAAAAGGGTTTTTATTATCATTTGCATGGACAGACAGAGGAAAAAGCAAACGTTTAATAATAGAAGGGCATGAATAAATCATTTCGATTTTTCATGCTTTTTTCTATTGAAGCTATTTATAGCGCATTTAAGTATCCACCTGTTTATTAATAACTAAAAGTCTATAATGATAAATGCTCCACAGCCTTATCCACAGAAAAGATTCCACAAAACCATTCTATGAAAGGACCTTTAAGCAGTTACCCACACTACCCACAACGCTATGTGCAACTCATGTTCAAATATTAGCCATAATTAAATTTATATTTGTGAAAGATTAGTGAAAGCCATTGGCAAATGATGAAAAAAGGATTATATTAAGAGTGTAGAAAGAAAGTGAAAAACTTCACAAAGTGAATTACTTTCTTTCTAGAATAAAGCTGGCCGGCTTTCAATTAATGTAAAAGAAAAATTTTTTTAGCGAACTATGTGAATCAATTCACAAATAAATATATTCAATTAGGAGAGGATTATTATGAAATGGTGGAAAACTCCGCAAGCAGCGATTGCATGGACTGTGTTAAGAATTTGGTTAGGAATTCAGTGGATTGAAGCAGGGTGGGGTAAAGTAACAGGCGGTTTTGATGCTGGTGGATTTATACAAGGAGCCATTGCCAAAGCGGGAGGCGATCACCCGGCAGTACAAGGCTGGTACGCAGCATTTTTAGAAAACTTTGCTCTACCGAACGCAGATTTATTCAGTACCCTAGTTGCATATGGTGAAGTTCTAGTAGGAATTGGACTTATTCTTGGAGCAGCAACCATTCCAGCACTTATTGCAGGCGCATTTATGAACCTTAACTTTTTATTAGCCGGAACAACAAGCGTAAACCCTATCCTTTATACTACTGCCATTATTCTACTATTCACAGGTAGCGGTGCTTATTTCTGGGGCGTAGACAGAATTGCAATTCCATACGTTAAAAACCTTTTAGGAAAAGGCGGAAATACTACTGAAAAACAAGCAGCCTAATTGTTAATCGTAATAAGCAGCAAGGAGCCAATCCTTGCTGCTTATTTTTTTAAGACTTTCGTTGCTTTCCTTTAACTCTTTGATTCGCAGCATTGGCACGAGCTTGAGCCTCAAGATCTGCCTGATCGGCTAGCTCTTGTGAGAATTCCTCATCGATACCATCAGATTTCATATTTTTTGGTACTTGTGGTAGTGAAGCTTTATTTTTGTCTCGAGATCTTTGTCCGCGTGAACGACCCATTGCAAAAACCCCTTTCAACAATAAAGTACGGAAACCAAAAGTTGCTTCCGTATTTTATTGTTAACAATCCTGCCAAAAATATAGATGGGAATTAATGCTTTGGTCTATCCACATAACCGCCAGCTCGGTCAGCCATTTTGAATTCGCGGGAGTATAGAACCTCCTGAGTTGCTGATAATGATCGTTTCTTCTTATCCTTTGTTTTTTTATCCAAATGGATCACCCTTTCAAAAAAATAAGGTGAAAATTCACACCATCCTTATTTTTCCCTTAAGTGAAAAGTTTGATACTAGCTTTTAGTAGATATCTGCTAAAGCTTCATTTAAATGCTTAAAGAGAAACGGATAGCCATTGGATGCAAGTTTTTCAGGGAGCACCTTTTGTCCTTCAAGTACGAGTATGCTCATTTCACCTAGCACGGACTTTAATGCAAATCCTGGTGCAGGTATCCAATGTGGACGGTGCAGTGTCTTCCCTAGAATTTGCCCAAATTCTTTCATTCTGACAGGATGGGGTGCGGTAAAATTAACGGGGCCCTCTATATTTTTATTTTCCATACAAAAAATGATGCCGTTTACAACATCTCTTAGATGAATCCAAGAAACCCACTGTTCACCCGATCCGACTTTTCCTCCGGCAAAAAGTTTATAAGGAAGGGCCATTCTTGGAAGAGCCCCATCAGTCTTATCAAGAATAATGCCAAAACGGCAGCAAACGGTACGAATGCCTAACTCCTTTGCTTTAAATGCTTCAGTCTCCCATTTCTGTACAGTAGTCGAAAGGAAGTCTGCTCCCTTTTCTGAAGAGTCCTCCGAAAAAGTATTTGTAGGTGAAGTGCCATAATAACCAATAGCACTGGCATTTATTAAAATTTTTGGCTTTTTATTCAAATGTACTAAAATCCTCAATACTTCTCTTGTTGCAGAAATTCGGCTATCCAGAATTCTCTTCTTGCGGGTTTCCGTCCATCTCCCGCTATTAATGGATTCACCTGCTAGATTTATTAAACCATCGATCCCTTCTAATTTTTCTTCTGGAACATCCCCATCATTTAACCATGAGATATATTTAATCTTATCAGTGTTATTTCTTATACTTGCATTTCTCGTTAGGATAATAATTTCATGCCCGTTCTTTACTAATTCCTTTGCCAATGCTCCACCAACAAAGCCAGTTCCACCAGTCAAAGCAATCTTCATGGATCTATCCTCCGTAATTAATCTTTTTCATTACATGTTCTCTATATATTTCATAAATCCTTTTTCAAATATGGTACATTAAAGATGAGGTGATAAATATGCCTATCATTACAAAAATTTCTGTACAGGAAAAAAATAAAGATCGTTATAATATTTTTTTGGATGAAAAATATGCCTTTAGCGTGGATGAAGATGTAATTATTAAGCACAGCCTAAAAAAAGGCATGGAGCTGGACGAATTTTCTATATCTGAAATTGCTTATCAAGATGACATTCGCAAAGCGTATAACAGAGCTATCCAATACTTATCAAAAAGAATGAGATCGGAAAAAGAAATACGCCAATATTTAGCTGAAAAAGATGTAGACGAAATGATTATTAGGGAAGTTATCCATAAATTATATGAGTATCAATTTTTAGATGATAAAGAGTATGCCATCGCTTTTGTTCGGACGTCAATGAATACAACTGACAAAGGGTCTAGAATCATTCGTGGAGAGTTGCGAGAAAAGGGCATTACTGAAGATTTGATTGATTTAGCTATGAAGGAATACTCTTATGAAAAAGAATTCGAAGCCGCCAAAAAGCTATGTGAAAAATTTGTACAAAAGAATTCTCGAGACTCCTCTAGGGTGATGAGGCAAAAGCTTGAACAGATGCTTTATAGAAAAGGCTATTCAATGGAAATGATTCAAGCAGCCATTACTGAAACAGATATGGACAAAGGGGAAGATCTGGAAATGGCAGCACTTCGTTCTCATGCTGAAAAGGCACATCGGAAATTTTCAGCTCTAAGTGATTTTGAATATGAGCAAAAAATGAAACAGACGCTGTATCGTAAGGGATTTTCTATCGAATTGATTGAGCAAATGATCGAGGAATTGAAGGAATAGTTTTTTTATAGAAAATGACTCTCTTTAAGGTGTCAGGCTCCACAATAATGTTAAATTGTGGTACCGGGCACCTTTGCTAATCTTGAGCCCGCACCTGTTATGATGATGGAATTCATCCTTAAAACACCCCAATCCGTTTGCCTTAATCACATATTGTATCAAATCTGAAGATTATCTGCTGTAGCTTTTTCCCTTTTCTAATTGTTAGATTTTCAATATACTTTACTATGGATACAATAAGGATGACCTTTTACTTAGAAAAAGGTGGATGACAGGAAGGTGAATACAATGCAGGAAAAAAGATATAGCGATATGACAGCATATGAACTACAGCAGGAAATTTCAAAGCTAAATGAAAAGGCAAGGAAAGCAGAACAAATGGGAATGGTCAATGAGTATGCTGTACTTGAGAGAAAGGCAGTAATGGCAAAAGCCTATTTATTGAACCCAGATGATTATAAAGCGGGGGAGATTTACGAAATTGAAGGGGACCCTGGCGCTTACTTTAAGATTGATTATATGAACGGAGTGTTTGCCTGGGGATTTCGTTTGAAAGGCAGTGAAGGGGAAGAGGCCCTTCCAATTTCAATGCTGAAAAAAAGCTGAGAGAGGGAGAATTCCCCTCTCTCCAATTCTGCTATGATCTTTTCCTTGTTTCCGCCTCTAAAATGACGAGGTTTTGAGTGAGCTGAGTCTCGCCGTTTATTTGTGAATGAGCATGTTTTGGACGGAAATTTGGTGCTTTAATTTTTGAGTTAAAGAAATTCCGCGGTTTTGCCATTATACAGCCTCCTCAATTGGTTAAAATTCTGGTGTGTCACTATCGCGGTTTGAAGATGCTCTCATTCTTTCTTGGGGCTGTGTATTAATGGTTCCATCCGCCCTTGTAGAAGCATACTCTGCTTTCGCACGGGGCTCTCCGCCAAATTTATTTTTGATTTGGTTTGGGAAGTTTTTTGCTTTATTACGCACCATTCAAACGCCTCCTGACAAGGGATGTAAGAACGTGAAAAACAAATGCGAGTGATAAATGCTCTTCACGTAATAATAGTATTTGTTTTTCCACAAGCTGTATGATGGTCTTTTATTGGAAAAGAGGTCATGAAAATGAATGAATATCAAAAGAGATTATTTGAAAGGCTTCTTGAGAAAAATAACTTCCTTTCAGCAAGTCTTGCCCAAACATGGGTTGAGCTGCTTTGGGATGATTTCGAAACGACCTATGCAAAAGCGGGCAGGAAATATCAGGGCAGTGAAATGACTGAAAAGGTTGTTAGTCAATGGATTGAACATTATGGTGATAAGCTGCATGAATTTGTTGCCGAAAATCCAAAGTATAAACACTTATTGGAAGAGGATCCGAAGAAGCTGCATTAAAAAATATCTGGCTAATAGAGCCAGATATTTTTCATTAACCAGGGATAATATCCAGTTTTTTACGGAGTTTCTCTTCACTGAAAATCCATCCCGTATAGGATGTGATTATTTCTAAATCCAGATTTAACTGCACAACAGCAACGAAGGGGTAATAATCATTGCTGCGATAACGAAGATCGATGAAACGAACTTCATAATATTCATCATATTCGTCAATTTCCCAACGATAAACAGGAGAAAAGGATAAAAAGGCAGACAGGTTTTTATCTTTTTTAGCAACCTCCAATACTGGTGTTTCAGGCACAGGGACCCGATAAAATTGATCGATAATTTTCACTTCATGATTTTCTGCGCGTCCGACAAAAAATTGGTGCTTATTCATGACAGCAATCCGCCATTTATTGTATTTCATTGTTGGGGCAATAATGATATCAGTTGCATCAGGTATCATTCTTTTTACCTCATTATGAACTTTCTTTTGAGCCCTAAATCGAAGAATATAATAGAAAATCAACATGACGTAAATAGGCAGAAATGTATATCCAGGATGTGCACCAAATGCCCATATTAGAATGCCAACGATATGAATTCCAAATATATATGGATCAAATGTATTGATAACTCCTAATGCGATCCATTTTGATGAAAATGGCCTTAAGGCTTGGGTCCCATAAGCATTGAAAATATCAACAAAAACGTGGAGAAAAACAGCGATAAACGTCCAAATCCAAAGATGGAGTAAATTCGCACCTGGAAAGAAAGGGTAGATGACGGAAGTAAGTACTATAGGCCAAAGGAGAACAGCAGGAATAGAATGGGTAATCCCGCGATGATTGCGTATATAGACAGCGTTGCTTCTTAGCTTTAATACTGTATCAATATCGGGGATTTGTGAACCGACAATGGCCCCAATCATTACGCTCGTTGTTGTAGCTGAATTTTCTGCTACGACCGGATCAAGAGTAGCTATTCCAGCTAAAGCGAGACCCATTACAATATGTGTGCCTGTATCCAAGAGGAAAAACCTCCTTATTATAGAAAACATTATAGGGTTAATTTTATTATGTTTTTGCTTGTTTCACCACAAAAAGATGTTAAATTTATAAGAGTTGCTTAATTGAAGCAAAAAGTTCAAATATTGTTTACAATCAAAGAATGCAATCTCCTAGAAATGTGTGTCAAACATATAAACATACGTCTATATAATTTTCCCGTTTTAACGATTGTTAATCCTTTTTAAAGGATTGTACTACTTTTTTACAATATCTTGGAGGAGAAAAATTGAATAAAAATCAATTAGAAGAGCTTAAACATATAGATATAAACACCTTTCAGCACGATTTAATCAGTTGGTTTCGGGCTGAACAAAGAGACCTGCCCTGGAGAAGAGACAAGGACCCTTATAAAGTTTGGGTTTCAGAAATTATGCTTCAGCAAACACGAGTTGACACGGTCATTCCCTATTTTAATCGGTTTATAGAGCTGTTTCCGACAACTAAAGCCTTAGCGGAGGCTGAGGAAGATAAGGTGCTGAAGGCTTGGGAAGGATTGGGCTATTATTCTCGGGCGAGAAATCTGCAAACGGCAGTCAGGGAAGTCGAGGAAAAATATGGAGGGAGGGTTCCGAATAATCAAAAGGAAATTTCTTCGTTAAAAGGAGTAGGACCTTACACTTCTGGGGCTATTCTTAGCATCGCTTACGGGCTTCCAGAACCTGCAGTTGATGGAAATGTAATGAGGGTTTTATCAAGAATATTATCAATATGGGAGGATATTGCAAAGCCATCGACTAGGAAAACATTTGAAGAGGCGGTAAGAAAGCTCATCTCTCATGAAAATCCGTCCTATTTTAATCAAGCTTTGATGGAGCTCGGAGCCTTAATCTGTACTCCTACATCCCCAAAGTGTTTATTATGCCCGGTTCGCGAGCATTGCCACGCCTTTCACGCTGGAACACATACTGAGCTTCCCGTTAAAACAAAAAATAAAAAACATCGTCATGTCCGTATTGCAGCTGCGGTTCTAACAAATGAGGAAGGTCGAATTCTGATTCATAAAAGGGATGATCAAGGGCTGTTGGCGAATTTATGGGAGTTTCCAAATGTAGAAATTCTCTTGCCCTATGAACACGAATCTAATCAGTTAGTGGAAGTAGTGAAACAGCAGTTTCAGGCTGACGTTCAAGTCAGCGAAATGATCGGGCAAATTGAGCATGTCTTCTCCCATTTGACGTGGAATATCAATGCCTATAAAGGCAAGTTGCTTACACTTGAAAAAGAAGCAGATGATTTGAAGCTCGTTACGCTGGAGGAAATGGAACAGTATGCCTTTTCTGTTTCTCATCAGAAAATATTTAAGCAATTTATGGAAACGATGAATCTCTAATGTAGAAAGATCCAACGTAAGTGTTAATAATAAAAGGTCACATTGATGAACTCAATGTGACCGCTACTTACATTCTCAGCAGTCAAATATCCAACATCACTCACATCATGACCTCTTCGTATTCTTTAACCCCCCGCGATTTTGGATTTCCTCCATAATTTCCCTTTGGATCGTTTGACCCTCCGCATTTAAATACGGGACAATTTGCTGGAAGGAATGGTGAAAATAAGTTAGCTCCTGATCTTCCCAATCTGTTTTGGACATCATTGACAGCTCAGTCATGTCTCGGCCGTTATACATAATCCTCTTCCTTTCATCTATCATATTTAGTATTGTTCTGATCTCAATTGCTACATATACATGAAAAAGATAAAATGGGCATTAGAAGAATTTGGCGAAATGTTAGTGATTTTTTCATAACACTGCCTATATGAAGAAAGGAATTGGGATAATGGCACAAAAAGTAGCATTAGTAACTGGGAGCAGCAGGGGAATTGGAAAAGCAACAGCTATCAGATTGGCAAAGGATGGCTATGATATTGTCATTAATTATGCGAGAAGCAAAACTGCTGCAATGGAAACAGCTGCGGAAATTGAAGCATTAGGAAGAAAGGCTTTAATTGTAAAAGCAAATGTCGGTGACGTAGAGAAGATAAAAAAGTTATTTCAGGAGATTGATCAGGAATTTGGCAGGTTAGATGTTTTTGTAAATAATGCCGCTTCTGGGGTTTTGCGCCCCGCAATGGAGCTTGAAGAATCTCACTGGGACTGGACAATGAATATAAATAGCAAGGCTTTATTATTTTGTGCCCAAGAGGCCGCAAAGCTAATGGAAAGAAACGAAGGAGGCAAAATTGTCAGCATCAGCTCGTTAGGCTCCATTCGCTATTTGGAAAATTATACAACTGTAGGCGTTTCGAAAGCCGCTTTAGAAGCCTTAACAAGATATTTGGCTGTTGAGCTTGCTGCTAAAAATATTACTGTAAATGCAGTATCAGGCGGTGCTGTAGATACAGAGGCACTCACACATTTTCCAAATCGAGAAGAACTTCTAGCCGAAGCAAGGAAAAAAACACCAGCTGGGAGAATGGTTGAAATTGAAGATATGGTGAATGCGGTTATGTTTTTATTAAGTGATCAATCAAGCATGATTTGTGGCCAGACAATTATTGTTGATGGGGGAATATCCTTACTCGTTTGATTAAGTGTTGAAATGAGACTTTGCCATGATTAACAGCCGTTAGTAGAGAGGACAAGATATTTTCCACCCCAGCTGCAGTTTTTTAAAATTCTAGGATATTTTTTCTGCGCTTGGTTAAATTAAAGAGCGTGGAGGTGATAATCATGGCAAAACAACCAAACCAATCTCAAGCTGGAACTAACATTCAACAAGTTAGACAACAAAACGCTCAATCTGCTGGTGCTGGAGCAGCTGGTGCTCAAGGCCAGTTCGGTACAGAGTTTGCTAGCGAAACGAATGCTCAAGAGGTTAGACAACAAAACCAACAAGCTGAAGCTAAAAAAGCTCAAAACTCTGGTCAGCAAAGTCAGTAATTTAAATGGAAGGCGCTCTTCATTCGAAAGGGCGCCTTCTTTTTTTTGCTTGTTATCTCCTTTACAAGTCTATTCGATCGGGCTTGCGGATATAATGCTCTAGTATGGCAGTACTTTGATTTCCTTCAGCCCTTCTTTTTTCGACAAAACCTCTATCTAATCAACAGAAGTAGTCAAAGGAAAGACAAGGTTATGGGCGAATACATACAAAAGAAAAATAAATGGGACGGTGAAACAATCAAATGAAAAACTTTAACCATTTAGTATCCGAACAAATGCAAACGATGGAAAAGCTTCTATTTCTCCAAAGTGAACTTGAGCGCTGTGAGGAAATAGAGGAGGAGCTCAATGCCCTCCAAGAAGAAACCGAGCTTGAAAGTATTCAAATCGAAATTTCGAATTTGCGAAAAGAGCTTAAAGACATACATCAGCTGTTCGAAACGCAAACAGAAGAGGTTATTCGCTCCTATCAGGATATGAAGGTAACCGTTTGACAATAGATCAATTAGATACGTAGATGAATATTTAATACTAGTGAATCGCAGCAAAAGTAAAATTTATATCCCTATACTGTTTTTCTTTCAGCCATTGACGATTTTCAATGGCTCTTTGTTTTAAATTTCTACTTAAACCGTTATAATAATAGAAAAAAGTATTCGTTCTTTGTTGCCTTTAATCATTTGTAAAATTTATTGGAGACATGAGTGGGATAAGATTATGGAAAAGTAAATGAGCTTCGTGCATATGATCTTCTTTTCTCACCTCTCATCTCCCGACAGTAGGAGGACAAGCCTTGTCTCTCTTATTTGGATAGGTTGCAAAGCCCGGGATTTATTGAAAGTAGGGGAAAATGAATGGCCGTACCCAGAGAAGGAGAACCAGTACAAATTCATAGCTATAAACATAATGGGCACATCCATCGCGTCTGGGAGGAAACAACCGTTTTAAAAGGAACACAAAATTTGGTCATTGGTGGAAATGACCGGACTGTTGTAACGGAATCTGACGGAAGGACATGGATTACGAGAGAACCAGCAATATGTTATTTTCACTCCCAATATTGGTTTAATGTCATTGGAATGATTCGCGAGGATGGGATTTATTATTACTGCAATATTAGTTCCCCATTTATTTTTGACGGGGAAGCAGTGAAATATATTGATTATGACCTGGATATTAAGGTTTTTCCAGACATGACCTTCAATCTGCTCGATGAGGATGAATACGAGAAGCATCGTCAGGAAATGAATTATCCCGAGCCTATCGACCATATTTTAAAATCCAATGTCGATCAATTAATTCATTGGATTCGTCAAAGAAAAGGTCCATTTGCACCCGATTTTATTGATATTTGGTATGAACGATATCTTACCTACAGACGTTAATGAAAATGGATGAAAGCCCAAATGGCACGCCTGTTGACCGATGAATCAACAGGTTTTTATATGTTTAAAAAAGGTAAGAGGGGGAAACAAGTTGGACAGCATCCGGCGTTATATGCATTTTGTTAAGCCATATCGCCTGCAGATTATCATTACGCTCATCATTGGAATCATAAAGTTTGCGATTCCCCTATTAATTCCATTACTAATCAAATATGTTATTGATGATATTGTAGGGAGTTCAGACTTGAGCAGTGCTGATAAGACAGGCAGTTTATTCAAAATAATGGGCATTATGATTATTATTTTTGTCATTGTTCGTCCGCCGATTGAGTATTATCGGCAGTATTTTGCCCAATGGGTAGGGAGCAAAATTTTGTACGATATTCGTGATGGCCTATTCACACATATACAAAAGCTAAGCTTTAAATATTATGCAAACACGAGAGCTGGCGAGGTCATTTCAAGAGTGATCAACGATGTTGAACAAACAAAAACATTTGTTATTACTGGATTGATGAATTTATGGCTCGATATCGCTACGATTATTATTGCTGTAGCGATCATGATGAAAATGGATTTTAGTTTAACGATTGTTTCATTAATTCTTTTTCCGTTTTATGGGTTTTCCGTAAGGTACTTTTTCGGCAACTTAAGAAAGCTGACAAGGGCTCGTTCACAAGCATTAGCGGAAGTCCAGGGTTATCTCCATGAACGAGTTCAGGGAATGGCTGTTATAAAAAGCTTTGCCATTGAAGATTATGAACAAACTCAGTTTGATAAGCAAAACGCTAATTTTCTAAAGAAAGCCATTGATCATACAAAGTGGAATGCAAAGGCATTTGCCGTTGTTAACACTATAACGGATGTTGCCCCATTGCTTGTCATTGGCTACTCAGCCTACCAAGTCATTCAAGGGGATTTATCTACAGGAACAATGATGGCGTTCATTGCCTACATTGATAGGTTATATAATCCACTCAGAAGACTTGTAAATTCATCAACAACTTTAACTCAATCCATTGCCTCTATGGATAGGGTGTTCGAATTAATAGATGAAAAATATGATATTGATGACGCCCCGAACGCAGTGGAATGCAAAGCTGTTCATGGTGATATAGATTTTGAACAAGTGAGCTTTGCCTATGATAAGAAGGAAGAGCTTGTTCTTAAAAATATTAGTTTGAATGTAAAAAAAGGGGAGACCATTGCTCTTGTAGGGATGAGCGGGGGAGGAAAGTCTTCATTAGTAGGGTTAATTCCGAGGTTTTATGATGTAACAGAGGGAAAAATCCTTCTAGACGGAAAAGATATCCGGTCATTTAAGGTTCGCACCTTACGGGATAAAATCGGAATGGTTCTTCAGGATAATATCCTCTTTAGTGAGTCAGTCAAAACGAATATTTTATTAGGAAAACCGGGAGCTTCAGATGAAGAGGTTATTGAAGCTGCAAAGGCTGCTAATGCTCATGAATTCATTATGAATTTGCCCAATGGCTATGATACGAAGGTTGGAGAACGCGGAGTCAAGCTGTCAGGCGGGCAGAAACAGCGTGTGGCAATTGCAAGAATTTTTCTTAAAAATCCGCCAATCTTAATTTTGGACGAAGCCACTTCGGCATTGGATTTAGAAAGCGAGCATTTAATTCAGGAAGCATTAGAAGAGCTTGCTAAGGATCGGACAACCTTTATTGTTGCCCACAGACTATCAACAATCACACATGCAGATCGGATTATCTTAATTGAGCATGGAGAGATTTCCGAAGCGGGCAGCCATGAAGAACTAATGAAAATGCAAGGCAATTATTATAAGCTTTTTCAAGTGCAACAGCTTGAAAGTTAAAAAAAGAGCATCCGCGCTGGATGCTCTTTTTTCGCTTATTTCTCAATCGACATTTCATTTGCTTTTTTATGATAGGTTTGGAAGCTTGTGATTAACTTATCAAGATGCTCGACCTGCTCATTATAGTCTATAATAACCGAGATGATTTGCATGTTGTGTGAGAGAATGTCTTCATCCTCTAAGGATGCTTCCTTCTTTTGAGATATAAAGAGATTGAAGAGCTCTTTCCTATTTAGGAAGATGTCTCCCTCTTCAAAGACCACATTCGGGCGTACTTTTCCAATAAACTTTAACATGATATGTTCATGATGATGAATAAGACAGTCTAGCTGCTGCTGAATAGCATTTTGGTAATCCAAAGGCATTTCTTGAAGATCATTTTCAAAACGATGTAATTTCCTCAATGTATCCAGCGATCTTTTTACAGTTGAAATCATTTGCCGATAAATAACGAGCCTTCGTGATTTGGGAATCGTGTCCTTTTTGAAGTAGTTTCGCTCTTCCTTATACATACTATATAAATGGTCCAGGTTTCTAACACTTGCCTTCATTTTCCCAATATCATTTTTTAGCAGTTTATGCTCTGAGGCATGTCTAATCGTAAGCCGTATCCATTTGGTCGTTTCTTCTGTAATATCTGAGATGCCGTAGTATAATTTTTTCTCATACTTCGGAGGCAGGAATAGCAAATTAACGATAAAAGCTGAAAAAACCCCTAACATGACAGTTGAAAACCTGATAAGAGCAAATTGGATAAATTCATCACTAGGTGTTTCCATGATGACAATCATGGTTACGAGTGCTAATCCGATTGTATTTTCTATTTTAAGCTTTAAGTTAATGGTAATTACAACGATTGCTGCTAACCCGATAATGAACATATCATTGCCGAATAATAGAACAAACACTACTGCCGTAAGTGCCCCAATCGCATTTCCCTGAACCTGTTCAATAATAGATAAGAAGGATCGGTAAATGGTCGGCTGAATCGCGAAAATCGCCGCAATGGCTGCAAAGACTGGAGAAGGCAGCTGAAAAACCTGAGATAAAAATAATGATAGAATAATTGCGATTCCCGTTTTTAGTATGCGGGCACCAAGCTTCATACTTATTTGTTTCCTTTCTATCAGAAGATGCCTTCTGTTTATTAACTTAAACTAGTAAAGGTAATCATAACGAATTAGTTGCTAAATTAACAAGCAAATTCTTTAAAAGTAATTTCACGACCATGACATTAATGTACTATACATGGATATAAGGAGAAGTACAATGGGCATTTTCGCAAATTTTTTACAAGAGTTTGTACTATTTGTATTTAGAAAAAAGGAGCGAAAAAAATCGCTCCTACAATCATATGAATGAGATTAATATTTATTCTTCCCCTAATGCTTGAAAGGCGTTTTGTACTGCATGAATCGTTGCTTCGATGTCTTCCTCTGTATGTGCGATTGTAAGGAACCATGCTTCATACTTGGATGGCGCCAGGTTGATTCCTTGTTTTAACATGAGCTTGAAGAATTTCGCAAACATTTCTCCGTCTGTGTTCTCTGCTTGGTCGTAATTAACAACTTTTTCATTCGTAAAATAGACTGTGAGCGCACCCTTCAAACGATTGATTGTAATAGGGATATTGTATTCCTTTGCAGCAGCTGCAATTCCTTCCTCAAGCAACGCTCCAAGTCTGTCGAGATACTCATATACACCCTTTTGCTGTAAAACCTCCAGGCATGCGATTCCTGATAAAATGGATGCCGGATTTCCTGCCATTGTTCCTGCTTGATAGGCTGGCCCCAATGGAGCCACTTTTTCCATGATTTCTTTCTTCCCGCCGTATGCACCAATTGGCAAGCCACCGCCAATAATTTTTCCCATTGCAGTTAAATCAGGGGTAACGCCTAATAAATCCTGTGCACCTCCGTACATAAATCGGAAAGCGGTTATGACCTCATCATAAATAACAAGAGCACCTGCTGCATGTGTTAATTCATTAATTTGTTCCAAGAAACCTGGCTTTGGTTCAACAATACCGAAGTTCCCGACAATTGGCTCCACAAGAACGGCTGCAATTTCACTTCCCCATTTTTCTAATGCCTCTTTAAATGGCTCGATATCATTGAAAGGAACTGTAATAACCTCTTGAGCAATACTCTTTGGGACACCAGCTGAATCTGGCGTTCCAAGTGTGGCTGGTCCTGATCCTGCAGCAACTAGAACGAGATCAGAGTGTCCATGATAGCAGCCAGCGAATTTGATGATCTTGTCTCTGCCTGTATAAGCACGTGCCACGCGAATCGTTGTCATAACTGCTTCCGTTCCAGAATTAACGAAACGGACCTTTTCTAACGCTGGCATGGCTTCCTTGAGCATTGCGGCAAATTTAACTTCATGGGGAGTAGGTGTTCCGTATAGTACACCTGTTTCAGCAGCTTTCTTAATGGCTTCTGTTATGTGCGGATGGGCATGACCTGTAATAATGGGTCCATAAGCTGCTAAATAATCAATATATTGATTACCATCTACATCCCAGAAATATGCTCCTTGACCTCTCTCCATAACGACTGGGGCTCCGCCGCCAACAGCTTTATACGAACGGGAAGGGCTGTTCACTCCTCCGACAATATGCTCAAGTGCTTCTTTATGTATGCGTTCTGAATTTGTAAATTGCATGTGAATCCTCCTTGATTTAGGTGCTAACTTATCATATCTTATCATGTTTTGGGACTAGAATGCTTCGTTTCATAATTGCGACTTTTCTTAAATGTACAGGCTGTCATATGGATTTAACGATAAGCGTATAGTTTAAGAGAGGCAAAGAGGAAAGTGGGCGTGTAAATGGTTTTTTATATATCCCTTGTATTAATTGTTTTCTGTATGATCATGAGCATAAGAACTTTGTTTTTGCCACACACAATTAAAGGAAAAAAGGTTAGCTTTGAAAACTTTATTTATTTGGCCTTTATTTATGTAACCGTCATGATTGGGTTCGGACTCATATATATTCTTCTTGAAACGAATGGCTATACTGTTTTTATGGAAGGAACTGTTGGATTAGATGGTGATTTTCTGAATCAATTAGAAACAGGATTTTATTTCAGTGCAGTAACCTTATTTTCCGTAGGTTATGGAGACATTGCCCCTATTGGGGTCGGAAGAATGATAGCGGTGCTTGAAGCGCTCATTGGCTATACGATTCCGGCTGCTTTCGTATTTAGAGCGGTGTTTGAGATGGAAAAGAAATTGTAGCTGTTGTCAAGTTGATTTTGTTGTGTTTCTTAGAAGAATTGGATAGGCTTAAGAAAAAGCATATAGGAGGAATTTCAATGGCCGTTTCGATAGGAGAATTAGCTCCCGACTTTGAACTTGAAGCAAGTAACGGGGAAACGATTAAACTATCTGATTTTCGAGAAAAAAATATTGTCCTGTATTTCTATCCAAAGGATATGACTCCTGGATGTACGACACAGGCATGTGATTTCAGGGACAAGCATAGTGAATTCGCAGATGTGGATGCTGTTATTCTTGGTGTAAGTCCTGATCCGCTTGCCCGCCATGATAAATTTATTGAAAAATATGATTTGCCTTTTATCTTACTTGCAGACGAGGAGAATAAAGCGGCAGAGGCTTATGACGTTTGGAAGCTAAAGAAAAACTTTGGGAAAGAATATATGGGAATTGAACGTTCTACTTTTATCATTGATAAAGCTGGCAAGCTAGTTAAGGAATGGAGAAAGGTGAAGGTTAAGGGGCATGTAGAGGAAGCACTTGAGTATATTAAGGAAAATCTTTCATAAATACAGCCTATTTTTTGCTAACAAGGCTTTTGTCCACTCATCTGGAAATGTTTTGAATATCATTTTATTAGGGCATACCTCCTCAGATATATTTTGAAGCGGATCTTATAGGATTCGCTTTTTTTCTTTTTATGTTTTTAAATATATTTATTAAACATATAGTAAATTAAGAATCATTGAAACCAGAGGAGGGATAAAAAAATCTTCCGATTGAATCAGATTTAATAAAAAGCCTCAACTACCCATTTTGTAGTTTGCAATGTTGACAAAAGTACTATTGAATGAGTAAACTATTTATAAAGATTATAAAGTAATAATTCTTGTTAGAAAAGAGGTGCATGGCCGGTGGCGCAAATTCAATTAAAGGAAGCGCTGGACACTCTAAAGGATACTGGAGTTCGCATAACACCACAGCGTCATGCGATACTTGAATATTTAATAAACTCCATGTCACACCCTACAGCAGACGATATATACAAGGCTTTAGAAGGAAAGTTTCCGAATATGAGTGTGGCAACAGTTTACAATAATTTAAGAGTATTTCGTGAGGTTGGACTTGTTAAGGAACTGACTTATGGAGATGCATCAAGTCGTTTTGACTTTGTAACAACCCATCATTACCACGTGATTTGTGAAAAATGCGGAAAAATCGTTGACTTCCATTATCCTGGTCTAGATGAAGTTGAGCATTTAGCATCTCATGTTACAGGTTTTAAGATTAGCCATCATCGTATGGAGATTTATGGAACCTGCCCTGAGTGTTCAATTAAAGAGGCGCATTAATAAAACAAAGCTGCTGGTCAAAGTGCCGACAGCTTATTTTTATGGTCATTTTCGTTTGAGCAGTTAGTTAAGGGGAAAAATAAAAATCTCGGCTACGACCGAGATTTTTTATTATAATTTTCATCGAATTCTTTGCCCTCTAGATTACGATCTAGTGTTAACGGTTCATTGCAATACATGCACATATCAACGCGACCTAATATTTTTGTATGTTTACCGCAATTTGGACAAACAACCTGCACTGTCTTAGTTGATAGCATCCCAATCCAAAAATATACTACCGTACTAGCAATAATAAAGACGGTTCCAAGAAGCATAAAGATGGTCATGAGCAGAGGGGAATTTCTGAAAAAGATCCCAAGATACATGACTAAAAAACCGACAAATATTAAAGCAAGGGCAAATGTTCGAATTTTATTGATTTTACTTGAATATTTAGCCATTTAAGTCCCTCCTACGGAAATACTATAACATATCAAATGAAAGATAATAAGTAGTATAGGAGAGAAATAAGATTTCAAGAATCCAATCGAAATAAGAAAAAGTGTGCAGCTTTTCTTTTTTAGGAAGGATTATTTGAAAAAATTGTCGAAGATATATTTAATCCATGCTTAAAAGCATGATTTTGTAAGATAAAGATTGATCGCACAATAAAATCCCAATAATTATAGAAGCTAATAAAAATATGGAGGAATAGTAATGGAAGATATTCTCCGCCCCATTTATCAAGAACGAGCTAGTCAAGCGAATACTCTCGGAGTGTTAATGATAAAGAAACAACAGAAGAATACGCCAGCAACAAACACCTTTGATGTTGTTTTGCTCATTTTAGTTAAGGAAGCTGAGTCACCCGTATATGTTAAGCATTATACTTATAACGATCAGAAGGCAGCCTTATATATGATTACGGATAAGCAGCTGCATGAATGGATTTTACTTGGTTCGAATAAGAAGATTTTCGAATGGTTATATAGCGGGAAAGTGATTTTCGAACGTAATGAATATTTTCATAAGATTAATACAGAACTTAGAGATTTCCCGTTCAATGGCCGTAAATTGAAAATGGGAATAGAATTTGCAAAATTAATTCGTCGGTATATGGACGGGAAGGTTTTTTTTGAAAATGGACATTATTTAGATGCGTATAATCATGTAGTTCATTCCCTTCATCATCTTGCTAGACTTGCCTTAACTGAGCAAGGCTTTCACCCAGAGGTAACAGTATGGCAGCAAATTAAACAAATTGAACCGGAAATATTAAAATTATATGAAGAACTAGTAAACAGTCATGAGCCTTTAGATAAAAGGCTAGAGCTTCTTTTCTTAGCGAGTGAGTTTTTAATCCATTCCAAAACTAAAAGCGGAATCAGTCATTTAGTGGATGTTCTATCAGAAAAAGAGTTCTGGTCCATTAATGAAATGATAAACCATAAAGAATTACAGTACTATTCAGTTGATTTAGGAATACTGATAGAATATTTAATCGATAGAAATATGATTGAAGTAGTAACGATAGAAACAAAGGGGAAAGGTGTCTTTCATCGGTATTATAAACTCAGTAAAAAGTTATTGTAAAAAAACAAAAAAGTTATTGACCTTTTATTAAATACTTGATATATTAATATCCGTCGCTGCAATTTGTTGAATAAAATGAAGTGCAGCAGGCGGATGAAAGTTTTTAAAAAGTGTTGACATCAGCTTCAGCACATGTTATATTAGAAAAGTCGCTTCTGAGCGATATGATAGTTCTTTGAAAACTG
>NZ_JBALNX010000124.1:0-1240 GCF_036962035.1 Bacillus sp. JJ1773 | reverse complement strand
GAGTAGGACGTCGCTAGGCCTTTTTTATAATATTCCGCAGTAGCTCAGTGGTAGAGCATTCGGCTGTTAACCGAACGGTCGTAGGTTCGAATCCTACCTGCGGAGCCATTTTTTTGATGATATATATGAGCAGGTAGTTGTGATGCTTCCATAGCTCAGCAGGTAGAGCACTTCCATGGTAAGGAAGAGGTCAGCGGTTCGAGCCCGCTTGGAAGCTTACCTTAATATTAATATATGGCCCATTGGTCAAGCGGTTAAGACACCGCCCTTTCACGGCGGTAACACGGGTTCGAATCCCGTAGGGGTCACCATTTGGAGGATTAGCTCAGCTGGGAGAGCATCTGCCTTACAAGCAGAGGGTCGG
This sequence comes from Bacillus sp. JJ1773, assembly GCF_036962035.1. NCBI lineage: Bacteria > Bacillati > Bacillota > Bacilli > Caryophanales > Bacillaceae > Bacillus > Bacillus sp. JJ1773. The sequence continues at coordinate 876 of NZ_JBALNX010000124.1, read as the reverse complement.
CGGTTCGATCCCGTCATCCTCCACCATAACTTTTATACAATTGTAATTAATATGCCGGCCTAGCTCAATTGGTAGAGGATTTTAAAAGCTTGCAGCAACGAAGCTTTTCTCCCTCGAATGGCAAACCTTTAAAATCTGCGACAAAGACCGTAGGGCTTTGGAGCACAGTTATCAGCAAAAACTAAATTAGAAATGATTATTTAATTATGCCGGCCTAGCTCAATTGGTAGAGCAACTGACTTGTAATCAGTAGGTTGGGGGTTCGAGTCCTCTGGCCGGCATCTTATAATTTGGTGGGGTAGCGAAGTGGCTAAACGCGGCGGACTGTAAATCCGCTCCCTTTGGGTTCGGCGGTTCGAATCCGTCCCCCACCACCATTTATTTTTAATAAAAACATTAAAAATGGACATGTTATTATTAGTCCTTTTTATTTTGTAAATTATGTAGTTTAATCAATGGGCTATAGCCAAGCGGTAAGGCATCGCACTTTGACTGCGACATGCGTTGGTTCGAATCCAGCTAGCCCAGCCATTTTTCAAATGAGCCATTAGCTCAGTCGGTAGAGCATCTGACTTTTAATCAGAGGGTCGAAGGTTCGAGTCCTTCATGGCTCACTTTGTTTTCTTGAGAAGACCTTTAGGGATATTATTCCTAAAGGTCTTCTTTGGTTTTAACCTTTTTTAGGTTCTCGTTTACCTAATATAATAGAACGAACGATAAGAAGCGGGATAGTGCCCGACTCGGCAGAAAAAGAGAGGAAACGGTCGACAATAAGGGTTTCTGGTGCCCGTCCAGTCAGAAAAAGAGAACGACCGGTCACCAATAAGGGTTACTGGTGCCCGTCCAGTCAGAAAAAGGGAGCGACCGGTCACCAAT
>NZ_JBALNX010000123.1:0-11928 GCF_036962035.1 Bacillus sp. JJ1773 | reverse complement strand
CAATCCACTACAAAAGGAGTAGATAACTCATGAATCCAGTTATTGGTCTGGATGTTGCAAAAGGTGAAAGTCAGGTACAAGCCTTTTTATATAAAGCAAAACCGTACCGCAATAGCTTTAGTGTTAAGCATACTCTGTGGATGGATTAGATACCTAATTAGATTACATGGAAGAAGTTACGAGATCAGCAGGTGGTATAAACCCTTCGATTATCTTAGAATCAGCTGGCCCTTATCATTCCCCAGTCGTGCAGTTTTTGGATGACCATGAATATGTGTATATTATGGTGAACCCTCTGGTTTCTCACCGTTCACGAAGCACCAATTTAAGAAAAGTAAAGACAGACCCCGTAGATTCGTAACAACTGTGTGAACTGTTCTATAAAATAGAGTTAGCACCTCATATAAAAAAGAGGAGTTCAGCTATTAAATTTGAGGAATTTAACAGACAACAGGAAGCCATTTCGAGCGTCTCATCCCAAAACAAAGCTACAATTACAGTCTCAATTGGACCTAGTATTCCCGGAATATCGAGGTATTTTTAGCAACTTATATTCTAAAGTCCCGTTTAAAGTACTTGAAGCATTTCCTACTTCAGTGTCGGTTTAGAGGTTTCCTTCACGGATTTGACAAACATGATTTCTTCATTATGTAGCTGTCGATCATTTCAATGGGTGGAAGAGAAAGCAGAGAAAACCCGGCAATAGTAGAGAAGTAAATCCGGAGGAAAAGTATCGGAGAGACCCGGCAATTATTTAGTAGTTTACTTATGCCGGCCTACGCGTGGATGAGCTTTCGAATTTAAAACTAACGGATATTGATTTAGATTTAAAGCGTTTTAGAATTGTAGGAAAAGGCATGAAAGTCCGAACGGTACCCATTTCGAATACGCCTCTTGCAGAAATACAAGACTGGCTAAGCTATAGAGCAGAGATGGCAAAGAAAAAGCTACATGTCACAGATTCTTCGTATGTTTTTTACAGTCAGCGATCGCCAAAGTTTACGGTCCTGGGATTCAGACAATGATTGAAGGATACAGTCTGCCAAAAAAGAAATCAACTCCTCATATGTTCCGGCATTCATTTTTGTAAGTGTATGTTAAAGGCAACAAATAATGATATTGAAAAGGTGAGAAGACTCACAGGTCATAGCAATCTCGCGACAACCAGTAAATATTTGAAGGATTCGTATAGTGATTTGGTGGATGCGGTAGATGCTTTGCCGAAGTTTTAGGTAAAAAAAGAACTAGGCTATACACTTCCTGACCTTGTTTCATAAAATTAAAACTAGACAAAGCTAAATATCATATTTTATTTAGTTTTTCAGATATTGTTGTATAAGAATTGTCCATATCTTTCCCCATTATGACACCGTCCCTAAAACAAAATTTGCTTTCATCCTGTATGCTATATTGTCTATTTGTTTTAGGGGGGTGTATCGATTTAATAATTAAGCTTCCGCTAGTGCTTCGGCATTCATCTGTTTTCGGTAAACCAGTTTTGATAGTAAGTAACTGATTTCATATAAAGCAATTAATGGCACACAAATCATGATATCGCTTATGAAATCTGGCGGCGTAATGGTGATAGAAATCACGCAAAAACCAAAATAAGCAAATTTACGCATCTTTTTTAGGCGGTAAGGATTGAGGATTCGCAGATGGGTAAGAATCACTACCATTAAAGGCAATTCAAACAAAACCCCAAACGGGACGACTATATTAAACATATTTTGGAAGTATTCATTGATTCCGTATACTTCCGTCACTCCTAACTTAGCCGAAAAAACTGACATAAAATGTAGCATGAGTGGAAATACCCAATAGTATCCAAATAATAGGCCCACGACCATTAGTAGCGGCGCAATAGGAATATAGCGGAGCACCAGCTTTTTTTCTATGGAGTGCAATGCTGGACTGACAAACTTCCAGATCTGGTAAATCAAAAATGGAAGGGTTAAGATAAAGCCAAACAAAAAGGCGACCTTCATATATAAAACCATAGCCGTGGAAGGGGAAAATACATTTAACTCAATATAGGATGGCACTTGCTGTTGCAAATATTTAATTATGACACCAGAATAAGAAAAGCCGATACCGGCTGCAATAATAAGTACGACCAATACGGAGATCAGCCGTTTCCTCAATTCGGTTAGATGTTCAATCGAGGACATTTTATCCATAAACATGTATCTTTCCCCTTTTCGTGTAGTTACTCCTCCTAAATTTTTATCTCTATCGTTATGAAAAAGCTGCCTGTGGGCAGCTTTCTATTTATTTCCCCAAACTCTCCTCAATACTCATTAAAAATCTGTTGGATGGCTTTTGGGGAATCTGTAATCTCCAATGCTAGCATCAGAAGGATCCTTGCTTTTTGCGGAATTAGATTATCTCCTGCAATAAACTGGTCCGATTCATATTGAGCAATTGGCACCACACGCCCGTTGCCAACTCGGCTGCTTCGGACAACTTGAATGCCTTTTTCCCTCGCTTCCTGCAGGGCTTCATATTCTGCAGTCGTGCAGATGCCCGCACCTGTCCCAGCAATTACAATTCCTTTACAGTCGGTGTGCAAAAGCGAGCGAATCAATTCCCCATCTGCACCTCCGTAGGAAAAGATAATATCCACCCTTTTTAAGGAATCAGTTTGGAGCGAAGCAAAGGTGGACTGGACAGTATGTCGCTTGGTGGGATGCCTGTAAAAACATGCTTTCCCGTCCACATCCACATAACCTAAAAATCCCATCTGTCCAGATTGAAAAGCTTCTGTTCGATATGTATTAGTTTTCGTGACATCCCTTGCACTGTTGATTTCATCGTTCAGCATTACCAGGACACCTCTGCCTTTTGCATCAGGGCTCGCTGCAAGTTTGACAGAATTGAAAAGATTCAAATGGGCATCTGAGCTCATTCCTCCTGGAGGCCTTTGGGATCCAACCAAGACAATAGGCTTATCGGTTTGGCAGGTTAAATGGAGGAAATAAGCAGTTTCTTCCATGGTGTTCGTTCCATGTGTGACCACCACTCCATCAAAACCCTGATTATGGACATAATGATGGATCCTTTCCCTGATTAGGTCCCAATGACGGGGGGTCATATCGCGGCTGCTGATATGATCAAAAGGCTCATGATGAATTTCAGCTAGGCTGCTAGCCTCTGGCACCTGATCTAAAATAGAATGGGTTGCCTTCCCGGACCTGTAGTTCGATAAATCTAACCTATCTTTGCTGATGCCATCAATTGTTCCTCCAGTTGTAAGCAATGCAATTTTAGTCACATTCATCCCTCCTATTCCAGATTAAAGCCCTGGTTTAAAATAAACTCTTTTAAATGTGGCCTTCTGGGCTTCTCCAGATACCTAGCCATTTGCTTTGTCCAACCGTCCGTCCGTTTCCCGCTAGTTCTTCTATTATAATAGTCGGCTGAAATTTCTTCATAGGTGGCTAACCCCTCCCGGATTTGCTCCTTTGCCTGATAAGCATTATAATGGATCACTATCTCCTGGGGGGTTCTTGGTTTTTGCCAAGGGTTTTGGTCTGGATATCCAAGGCACATGCCCATCAGGGGGATTGTGAGAGGGGGCATATCCAGAATTTCCCTAACCCCATACGGATCATTTCGAATCCCACCAATCATCACACCTCCAAGCCCGAATGAACGAGCCGCAAGCAATGCGTTTTCAGCCGCAAGGGCCGTGTCCACCGCCCCTACTATAACATTCTCTACTTCGTCTATAGCAAAATCTGTACCATGCATTTCAGTAGTTTGCTTTAAACGGAAAAAGTCCACACAAAAAACTAAAAATATTGGACATTCGGCCACATACTTCTGTGAACCCGCTATCTCAGAAAGCCTTTGTTTCTTTTTATGATCATCCACTATAATGATGCTATAAGCCTGAACATTATGCGAGGAAGGGGCCCATTGGGCTGCAGTCAATATGTTTTGTAAAATCTCCTTAGAGATAGGCTGGTCCGTATATCTTCGTATCGACCGATGTGATTGGATCATTTCTACTGTTTCATTTCGCATAAGTCATCCTCCAAGTAGAATGGTTTGCTGCCTGGATAGGACAAGAAACTGCCTCAAGTGCAATTCTCTCTTGCCCCTTTACTTTTTCTCTTCTTCTTTTGTTTCGTCACTGATAAGTTCTTTAGTACCCCGTTTAAACTCATGAAGAGTCTTTCCAAATGCATTTCCGATTTCAGGTAGTTTTTTTGGCCCAAATATAATCAGAGCTATCACTAAAATCAATATCAAACCTGGAATACCAATATTTGAAAGCATATTTACCTCCTATATAAAGTTGTTAGGTCTTTAATCCACTTTTGTAATGAATCATATTGGTCCAATTTCTCAAACAATGAGAAGTATTCATTAATATCAGAAATATAAGGGTGTACCAAGTCCTCCGTTTTGGCATACAAGGTATCTAGGCTCATCCTATTAGTAACTGAGCCAATCGGATTAGAACAATCTGCTGTGAATTTCCCATTACTTGTAATAACCATAACCTGTGATTTCGACTGCTCTGGCCAAACTTTTGTATATTGTTTGTTTTCTACAACTTTCACTTTTTCTGCCAGACTTTGAATCACTGGATTATTACCCTCTTCCGAAAAAGCCTCAAGGTTAGTGTGTTTATGATAAAGTAACGTCGCAATCGCATAAGGAATGGAAAATTTATATGCCAATTCTCGCTGTTTTACTGGGACATTAGCTAGACGCACATGGCCTTTGTTGCCTTCCACTATGATTTGTGTGATGGCATCCAACGGGATATCTTCCTTTTGAAGAAGCTCCGTAACTGCATCTAGCGGGGAGTGGTTCAACGCACAGCAGGCATGAAACTTAAAGTAGTTATCCTCAATGGCATAAGTTTCACCTAACTGTGACGTAAAACCCTCCATATCAAACCAATTAGCAAGAATCCCATTATTATATACATCCATAAACGCATTATCTAGGCCGTTAAATTTTGCTTCCGCCAAAATGTTTGCAAGATTTGCCATGAGAGCACTTACGCCAGCGTATGTGTTTCGTACCGTTGCCCCTTCATAACAAGGTGTCCAAGAAGTCCCCATCGACAGTGTGGCTCCGATATTCATCACTTCTGTAATTTGCTGGCTGTTTTTTCCCTTGAGCTTAGCTATTGTGGCTGCAGCTGCAGGCGTACCCATATTGCCATGCGGATGGATTTCCCACCTCAACAAAGTCGATCGGCTAATTCGGCTCTGGATTTCATATCCTACAATCACACTCTCTAGGAACTCACCACCGGTTTTATTTAATTGACTAGAAAAAGAAAGAGCTGTGGGAATCACATGGATTGCGGGATGCCCAGTAGGACGTTGTCCTTCGTCCAGTTCTAAAAAAGAGCCGCCGGTGGCATTTAAAAATGCGGCCCATTCAGGTAATACAGTATCATCGGTACCAAGGACGAAAGTGTGTCCCGGATAGCTTTTTGCAATTTGTCTAATAAGAGGTTCCATTTCTTGATGACGGCATCCTCTCATCATAACTGACACGGTATCCATTATCGTAACTTTGGCGTGATCCAATATCGTTTTCGGGATTTCCTGGATGTCCAGTGAAGAAACCCATTCAGACATTCTTGTTAGTTCCATAGGGCATTACCACACTGGCTTTGGCCAAACAGATTCTGTTTTCGCCAAATCAAATGGATAGACTGTTCTTCTCTGTTTATCTTTAATTTGCATGACAACTCCACTAGCCAATTCATTATAGCCAGTATTATCAAACTTACAACCCGGTACATGCAGGAAGTTTTTGTCCCCACTTTTGATATTGACGCTTGCTATCGCATCCCGGAGCTTATCGCGATCATTGGACTTGGTCGTTTCCAATGCGTGCCAGATTAAGGCAGCTACCGAAAAACCTGCTGCAGATTGGACATCCATATTTTCATTAAACCGATCGGTATATTTCTTTTTCAGCTCTTCCATTCCCGGAATGTCTACATCATCGTTCCAACCAGCTGTAGCCAAAACATAGTCGGCGTCCGTACCCAATACATTTATATATTCTTCGCTCGTATGTCCACCCAGCATTCCAGCATACGCCATTGGATTATATCTTAACTGTTTCATCTGTCGGGTAATTTCAATCGCATCATTTGGCTTATTATGTCCAATGACCAGTTCTACTCCTGCACTTTTATATTTTGAAATAAATCCGGACACTTCAGGAGTCGTGCTGGCATCATAAGTGGAAACATCCACCACATCAAATCCAAGATTTTTACCCACTTTTTCAGCGGCCTTAGCAGCATCCTGTCCGGTCGTCGAGTTCTCACACAAAACTGCAATTTTATTTACTTTCTGTCCAGTCTTTTCTCCCATTTCTTTTACATAGTTAAGAAGTGTATTGGCATAGGCTTCCTGTACTGGTGGGACCATGAATGTGTATTTGAATCCACGGCTAGTAATTTTAGAGTCTACATCGCTTCCCGTAATAAACGGTACTTTTTGACGCTCACATACTTGCGTGGCAATCATCGTAGCTGCACTCTGGTTACAGCCTATTACCACAACTGCCCCTTTTTCTATGACGCTTTGTGTTTGTGAGCTCGCAATTTCAGGCTTGCTTTCCGTATCCCCAACAATATACTTCAGCTTAGCCCCCCCAAGAGATTCAATTCCACCGTTTTCATTGATAATGTCGCACGCCATTTGGAAGGCATCCCAAGTTTTTTGACCCCACGCCGCATTTGGTCCAGTTAGCGCCACGACTGCTGCGACTACAATTTCTCCTTTGTTGTCAGTCCCCCCTGAATTAACTGGAGCCTTGGAACAGGCTGCTAGGAATGATGCAAATAAACTAACCCCAACTAGTCCTCCAATCCCGTATTTAACGCTTTTGTTTAAAAAGGTTCTACGGTCTAAAGGCTCAGCTAGTACTTTTTCAAAACTATTATCACTAGAATTCTTTTTTTCCTCCGTCATAATTCATATCCTCCTTTTTTACATCCCCAAATACGCTTCCTGTGTGTTTTTATCATTAAGAAGCTCTTGTCCAGTCCCGGTTAATTTTACTTTTCCGGTTTCCAATACATACCCATTACTTGAAATATTCAGTGCCTTTACCATGTTTTGCTCTACAATTAAGATCGTTACGCCAGCTTCATTAATTTCCTGGATAGCCTGAAAAATCGATGTCACAAGGACCGGTGCAATTCCAAGTGATGGTTCATCAAGCATCAGAAGTTTCGGTAGGCTCATAAGACCTCGGCCAATGGCCACCATTTGTTGCTCTCCCCCACTCAATGTCCCTGCCAGCTGGCCTTCCCTCTCTTTTAGCCTTGGGAAAAGCGAAAACACCCGTTCAAGGGAATCTGCTCTTTTGGCTTTTGGTTTTGGCAGAAACGATCCAAGCTCAAGATTTTCCCGTACAGTCATTTGAGGAAACAACTCCCTTCCCTCGGGGACCTGTACTAGCCCCATGTCAACAATACGGGATGGTTCAACATTGGTAATGTTATCGCCAAGGAAGGTTATTTGGCCAGAGTTGCATGGAACAATACCAGAAATGGCCCGTAGCGTGGTGGATTTGCCGGCTCCGTTTGCCCCAACAAGGGATACGATCTGTTTATCCTGCACTTGGAGACTAATGTCATACAGCGCCTGGACATCTCCGTAAAACACATTAATGTGATCCACTGTTAGCAACTTTGTAATCCTCCCCTAGATACGCCTCAATGACCTCTTCATTTTTTGAAATATCCATTGGGGTACCTTCTGCTATTTTTTTTCCGTAGTTCAATACAACGATCGTGTCAGACACTTTCATTAACGCCTGTAAAACGTGTTCAATAATGATGATTGAAATGCCTTTATCTTTAATCTCGAAGATGAGTTTGATGATTTCATTCACTTCGCTAGGACTTAATCCAGCAACCACCTCATCTAGCATGAGGAGTCTCGGGTCTGTCGCTATAGCCCTAGCGACCTCTAATCTTTTCCTCTCGATAACGGATAAGTTAGAGCCCAAGTTCCCCCTTTTGTGGTACAACCCGACAAAATGGAGAACTTCATCAGCTTTATCATTTGCCTCTGCTACCGAATTTGTGCGGTTTAAAGCACCGATAGCCACCGTTTTATGGACGCTTAGCCCAGGGAAAGGCTTTGTGATCTGGAAGGTTCTACCTATACCCTTCTTGCACATCCGGTTCGGGGAAAGACCAGTCACATTTTCACCAAACAGAGTGACGGTTCCCTGGTTTGGCTTAAAAACCCCGCTAATCAAATTAAACAATGTGGTTTTACCTGCACCGTTTGGCCCGATCAAGCCTTTGATTTCTCCTTTATTCATAGTAAAGCTAACCTCATTTACAGCGACTAGCCCGCCGAAAGTTTTGGTTACATGATCACACTGTAAGATTTTTTCCGTCATTTCATCACCTCTTCCTGATCTCCAATTTTGGTAATTGAATTGCCCGGATTAGAGGAATTAGGCATTCTTTTGGATTTCGAAAAGCGTAAGCTGATTAAACCTTTAGGTAATTTCAAAATAATAAAGAGTAGGATTAGTCCATAAAATATTTTCGAGATAATGATTACTTCCCGCGAACCAATCGGAAGCATCCTCAAGGATTCTTGAACAACGCCAAATGTAATGGCACCAATAACCGGCCCAAATATTGTCCCAGCCCCTCCAACCATTGTTCCAATCATCATTTCTAGCTGTGGGTCAAAGATCAAAAGAGTGTCAGGGGAGATAAATTGGAACATTTGGGCATAAAACGTTCCTCCGATGGCTGTAAAAAAAGCACTAATGCCCATGATCAGCACTTTATATTTATAGGTATTAATTCCAGTTGCTTGTGCAGCCGCTTCATCTTCCCGGATCGCTTCAAGGAAATAGCCAAACTTAGAACGTGAAATGAAATAAGTAACGAGAAGAAGCATGATTAGCAAGCCCACTGCGATAAAATAGTACGGTATTTTGGAATCAAATGAAAAGTCAATAAATGAATTTGCAATCGGCAACATTAACCCCACTGGTCCTCCTACAAATTCCCAGCTAATGACGATTCCACGAACCACCTCGATCATTGCCATCGTGAGCAAAGCAAAATAGATGCCTCCAACCTTGTACTTAAACACCACGGCACTTAATGCCATCCCTACTATCGCTGAGAAGATTCCACCAACAATCATTCCAAGCCAAGGTGTTAGCCCTAAGTTGATGAATAAAAGACTCGATGTATAGGCACCAATAGCCAAAAATATCACATGTCCGAGAGAGAATTGACCAGTATACCCAAACACTAGGTTCCAACACAATGCAAGATATGCAAAATAAAACATCGTGGTAACAGCTTCCGTTAAATGCTGATTGATAAAGAAGGGCAGTAGGATGACGGCAATAAAGATCAATCCAATGAATAATTTCTTCTTTTGCATGCTAGCCCTCCTTCGCTGAGCTAATTAAGCCGGTAGGTTTAATAATGATGACCGCGATGATCAACGCAAATGTAATCGCGTTAGCCATAGAGGCTGAAATCAACACGGTAGATAGTGATTGGATTATCCCAATTAAGATGGCACCGATAAATGCACCTGAGATACTTCCTAACCCACCCAATACAACAATGGCAAAGGATTTAGATAAAAATTCATGCCCTACAAAAGGGTCAACCATTTTAAAGGGAATCATCACGGTTCCTGCCAAACCTGCAAGAGCAGCGCTGATTGCAAACGCAATAATGTATACCTTTTTAGTGTTAATTCCAGAAATCTGTGCTCCTCGTAAATTCTGGGAGCACGCACGAATGGCTTTTCCAAAATCTGATTTCTGCAAAAATAAATAAAGCGAAATGACAACGATGAGAGTCACAGATGCTGCCAACAATGGAGCTACACCGATAGCAACTGTGCCGAGTCCAATTGATGCTGTTGAATAGCTAGTAGTGATCCCCCTTAAGTCTCCTCCGAAAATAAGATTCATGAGATTTTCAAGGATAATAAATAAAGCGATAGTTGTAATAATATGGGTAGAGTGAGGCTTGCCCACAAGGTGACGAATGATTAGTTTGTAAAGAACGAAGCCAATAATAAATAAGGCAGGAATAGTAACCGCCAAAGATAAAAACGGATCAAGTTTAAACGTTTGGTAAAGGAAATACGAAATGAACATACTCAGCATTACTTTATGGCCGTGTGAAAAGTTCACAATATCCATTACGCCAAAGACTAGAGTAAATCCAATGGCGATCAACGCGTAGACAATTCCGTTGGAAAGCCCGCTAATCAATGCCTGTATAAAAACATCAGCTGTCAGCATAGCATCAGCTCCAATCAATTAATTTAGGGCGTTACATAATCGGGGCTTGCCAAAGATCCCAAGCGTCGGATGAGTTTTCCTTTCGGTTGCCCTATTACCCGACCATTTTCTGCCACAATGTTCCCGCGAACCACCGTCATACGGACTGAACCCTTTAATTCCGCTTCATGAAATGGTGAAATCGGATGTTTACTGTACAGATTCTCATTTCGGATTATCGACTTACCATTCAAATCGATAATTGTAAAGTCTGCATCCGCCCCGACCTGGATAACACCTTTGCGTGGATGGAGACCAAAAAGTTTGGCTGGACTTAAAGACATAGTCTCAATCAGCCGATCGAGCGACAGTTTGTTTTCCAAGACAGCATTCAGCATCAACGGGAATATCGTTTGGACCCCTGCAAATCCTGCCGGAGCTTCCCAAATATTATCAATTTGTTTTTCTTCAAGCGTATGTGGGGCATGGTCCGAACCTACTGTTGAGATGGTGCCGTCTTTGATTCCTCTCCATAAGGCTTCCTGGTCCTCCTTTTTACGGATTGGCGGATATACCTTCATCATGGTACCAATCTCCTGATAGTCTTCATTGGTTAAATATAAATATTGTGGACAAGTTTCTGCGGTTACAGGAATACCCTCAGCTATTGCCTGCCGTACAATCTCCGTTCCTTCTTTTGACGAAATATGGACAACATGTAGATGTGTTCCCGTTTCTTTTGCAAACATGGTAGCGGTTTGAATGGAGACAGCTTCCGTCAAATTCGGTCTGACCTCAAGAAACTTGTCATAATCGTTTGATGTGTCTTTTTGGGCGGAGATTAATGTGGAAATGATTGTGTTGTTTTCTAGGTGGATGCCAAGCGGCACATTTTTATCCGCCATTTCTTTAAACAGTTGGAAGACTTCGCCCTCGTCCGGTGGTGGAATGACCCCTTTCATCCCTTTTGAGTAATTGTAGATAAGCTTGTACGTATTTTCTTCTAACGCATAGCCCCAGAAAAATTTGACGGCTACAATTCCCTCGTCCACCAATTCCTGAAGGGAGTCGATGTTTTCCACGCCCAAGGCGATGCCCCACAATCCAAAATCTACAAATGATTTCGTTTCAAAAAGCTCGGCCCGAGATCGGAATGTCCCTGCATTATGCACCGGCGGTGAAGAATTTGGCATATCCAGCACCGTTGTAATGCCTCCAGCAGCGGCTGATTTGGTCGTATGATAGAAGTCTTCTTTTTCCGTCAACCCCGGCTCCCGACTGTGGATATGGGCATCAATCATGCCAGGTAGGACCATCAAGCCATCCAAGTCCACTGTTTTAACCGCATTTTGGATATCCACTGTCTCGTTATCGATCCTCTCTATTTTTCCATTCTTTATGTAGATATTCGCACGGTATGCCACATCGTTCGCATTTTTAATCAAACCATTTATTAGAATTAACTCGTATTTCATCGTGCCCCTCCTGATTGCTATCTTTTTTATATACCTAATGGCATTTTCTATAGATTCTATCTATCTATCTTTCTTTAAAGCTCCCTCACCTCTCTTCAAAAAATTATTTAAATAGACTTCATCGAATTTTGGCAATTTAATGAATTTTCCGTAATTAAATTGTACTATAACT
>NZ_JBALNX010000122.1:0-4280 GCF_036962035.1 Bacillus sp. JJ1773 | reverse complement strand
GGAATAACATGGTACAATTATCTTGATAAATTTGAAAATTAAGAAAATAAATATTTTCTTTCAGATATTTAATCTTCAAAAGCTAAAATTCTTTTTTGAAGTATATTCACAATAACATAATTAAATTATATGCATTCACAGAAATATCCCCGCTATATCAGTTTACAGGAGTGATAATCTATGAATCTTCGTCAATTTGAATATATTGATCAAGTTGTAAATAGTGGAACAATGAGAGAAGCAGCACGTAAGCTATTCATTACAGAACCTACAATTAGTCAACAGCTGCGAAAATTTGAGGAAGAAATAGGTTTTCCTTTTTTTGAAAAAAACGGGAGAATACTTAAACTCACTAAAGAAGGTGAAGTGCTTCTTCCAGAAATACAAAATATCCTCTTTTCAGTTAAAATTCTCGAGCAACGTATCAGAGAAATATCTAATCCGCTTAGCGGTCAAATCCATCTGGGAATAGGTCCATTAACAGCAATTAGATATTTACCAAGATTATTCGAAACTTTCCACCAGCTATATCCAAAAGTAAAGCTTAATGTTGTGGAAGGAGGAGTGCTGGAATTAAGTGATTTATTAATAAATAAGCAATTGGATATTGTTGTTGCACCTGTCAATAATAAAACAAAGCAAGTCATGGATGTAAATGACATCGAATATAAGACATTGTTTCACGACGAATATATCGCCATTATTTCTTCAAATCATCCATTATCTTCAAAAAGTAAAATATCAATCCATGATCTTTCAAATGAACAGTTTATATTATATCGGGCTGGCGTAATTAGAGAATATATTATCTCGATATTTGGTGAAGAGTTTAAAGATAATATTATTTTTTCAACTGAGAACAATGAATCTACAAGAGAATTAGTACGATTAGGTATTGGAATATCAATAATCCCGAAATTTTACATTGATACTTGGTCTGCACATGAAAGGGAAGGAATAAGTTTTTTATCGTTCGAAGATGTTGAAATAAAGCCGGATCCTTGTGTGTTTTATAATCGGAAACGTTATGCTCCTGAGTATCTCAAAAATTTTATTGAAACCCTGTTAAAATTTGATGTGAAAGAAATAATCAATAGATAGTTTTTGGATTGCTGCCTTCTATTTAAAAATAATATAATTTAGAAAAAAATCTAAGAGACCATCCAAAAATACAATTATTAATGAGGAAATGGTCTCTTTCTTTTTTATTCATTAGGTACAGCATCCCAAGCTGTAACAACCATTGTATCAACTCCGGTTAGGGGATCAAAAACTCGACGTTCGATTTCACCAATATTTCCACCATAAACATGAATACCTACACACGGTTCCTTTGTAGCACATGATACTTTATGAATATCTTGATCTGAAGTACAGCAAACAACTACATCACCTTTTTCCAATGTCTGTTCACTGATTTTTACAGGAGCGGCTCCTGAGGTTACCTCGTAATGAATCTCGTGTTCACCGCCTTGTACAATTCCAATTACTCCCCATGTTCCATGGTTATGGATAGGTGTTGATTGTCCAACATCCCAAACGGCTGAGGCTATCGAAAAACTGTTATCGGGAGCTACATAGACCGGGTACAAAGTATACTTATTCGGATTTGGTTTCCTATATATCTCAGGAATCACTTCATCCTTAAACATTATTTCTTTCATTCTCACAGCGACTTTTTGAGTAATACTTACTTCGGTTTCTTTTTTGTTTTTTACCAGCATATCAATATATTCAATAAATTTAATAAGTTCAGGATGCATTTTTATAGAATTCAATGCAATACCTCCCTGTTTCGTTCTTTTTTAAAGCGTTTTTTAATAATTAATCATTTCATCTACACTTTAGAAGTAAGCCAATCATTAAAAACTTCATGATTATGCTCGCCAAGTTTTGGAGGGTTTTTGGAAATTTTAAAAGCAAAATTGCTCATCTGTATAGGAAAACCAATATCCTTTGTCAGTAAACCATTGGGAAGTTGGATTTCTTCAATGAGTTCCATTTCTTGTACATGCGGATCGTTAAGTACATCTTCAAATGAATTTATTGGTGCGCAAGGAACTCCTTTTCGATCAAATTTCTCCAGCCATTCTGCTAAAGTGCCTGTAGAAAAAACACGCTGCAGAATAGTAGTAAGTTCCTTTTGATTTTTTGCTCTCAAAATCTGTGAAGTAAATCTTTCATCCATTTCTAGCTCTGGCATCTCTACAATTTCACAGACAGCACTCCATAATTTATCGTTGCCAGCTGCAATGACGAAAGGCTTATCAATGGCATTATACCCTTGATAAGGCGCATTTCTTGGGTGAGCTGAGCCTAAACGTTTTGGAGATTCTCCTGTACCATGATATTCACTAGTCTGAAGTGCTGAAATTCCCAAAAGACTCCCTAACATAGAGCAGTCAATATGAACCCCCTGATTCGTGCGGCTGACTTTAGATAGTGCGGCCATTATGCTATAAGCTCCATATAATGCAGTAACAAAATCACCAACTGGAACACCGCATTTCACCGGGGGTCCGGTTTCTTCACCTGTAACACTCATAAGCCCGCTAATAGCCTGAACAGTTACATCAAATGCCCCCTTTTTCGCGTATGGTCCTGTTTGACCATATCCAGAAATAGAACAATATACTAATTTGGGATTAATCGTTATAATGTTTTCATAGTCAAGTCTATATTTTTTTAGAACACCAGGCCGATAGTTTTCTATTAAGACATCAGCCTCAACACATAATTCCTTCAATTTTTCTAATTGAACAGAGTCATTAAAGTCAATGGTTATACTGCGTTTGTTGCGGTTTAATGAAGCAAAATTCCCGCTATATGATTCCCCTTCTTCACTTTTAATTAAGGGAGGCCATGATCTCATGCCATCTCCGCCATCTGGCCGCTCTATTTTTACCACATCTGCTCCAAGGTCCGCCAAAAGCATTCCTGCAAAAGGTCCTGCTGCAATCTGGCCAATTTCGATTACCTTTAACCCTAAGAGAGGCGGCTCAATATTAATATTTTGCATAGGCAACCCTTCCTTTTTTTATTCTTCAGCTTTTTTCTTTCTTATCTTCACTCTCTCTATATAATGTGAAAATCTTTCTTGAAAATCACCTTCTAAAACTGAGTTTCTTGCTAATGACACTGGTGACGCTATTTTGTTATGCGAATTCTGATCATTTGAACAAATAGCCTTAACTAATTTCTGAGCGTGATTAGGGATAAGTGATATGTGGTTAGCCCGTATAATGGCTGTTTCAAAGCAAGTGGTATTCTCACAAATCTCGTGTATTAAACCATATTGCAATGCTTGATTAGAATCTATAACTTGTCCTGATAATACTAAATGACGAGTTATAGCAGACCCTGTTTCTTTCATTAAACGCTGTGTTCCTAAAATTAAGCCAAATTGGGGACCAGGGAAACTAAAACGAGAGGAAGCGCTTCCAATTCTCAGGTCACATGATAAAGCAAGATCTGCTCCAGCTCCATATGCATAGCCGCTAACCGCAGCAATTGTAATGCATGGTAATTTCATGACCATTTCAAAGGTATCTGCCAAATCGGAGAAAAAGTCTGCTGCTTCCTCATTTGATAAACCTCGAACATATCCCACATCTATTCCAGTGCTAAAAGACTTTGATAATTCACTAGAAATAATGAGGACATCTAATTGACGATGCTCTTGAATGTCTTCCAAATGGCTTCGCAATTCCATAAGTAAATCTCTATTTATCGCATTAAGCTGTTTTGATCGGTTTAATGAAAGCACTAAAATATTTCTCTCCTTAAAATACTCCTGTTTAACAATATAGGAATGTTTCATTCTGATTTCCTTCCAGTAAAATTTATATGAATGCGGTTCCGATTACAGCAATCTCATTATTCTCGTTTATGATTGAAACGATTAATTGATTTTCTTTGCTATCTTGTTCACAGCAAACCTTTATGCTCTGCTCGACTTTAACAGGTTTGATAAATTTTACTTCCAGCAAGCCTATACTCTTCGATCTTGGTAATAGAACTGTTAATTCTTTTTCTATCAAAGATAATAGATGGAAACCATGTGCCAATGTTCCTTTGAATTTTGTGTTTTTTGCATGTTCAGGGTCAACATGTATTTTCCCATATCCCCCGCTGGCCTTAGCAAACTTATTGATAAATTCTTGTGTAACTTTATATGGCTTACTTACATATTTTGTTTCATTCAAATGCTTATCCCTACCTTTCAGGTAATTCTTAATCGAGATATTTTTTATTATAGTAAATCCCATAAATGCGTAGAT
>NZ_JBALNX010000121.1:0-15406 GCF_036962035.1 Bacillus sp. JJ1773 | reverse complement strand
TAAAACACTTACCATGAAGAAATCTCATTTAAATCTTGACATGAATCCTTCAGCGGCTGAATATCTTCTATTTTTATTCATATACTGCAATTAAATCACAATGTCCCTCCTACTATATTAAGAGCTTTTTCATCCACGTGTGAGAAGAAGCTTTAAATTTTACTAGCAGTGCCCCCTCCTATATTTTTAAAGATATCCTTTTCTCTTATTAAAATAAAATTCTTACTTCATTGAGTAGAACTTTTACGCTAGAACTTCCTTTCCTAAAATGGTAAATACTTCATAATCACTAATTTTCTATGATATACTTTATATTTAGGTTGTTTATTAATATACATAATATAGAGTGTCGGAAAAAAGGAGGAATTTTGTGAAACGATATGCCTTATTATTGCTGATGCTAATTCCAATGATCCTTTCCTCTTGCAGCAATGACAAGGAGACAGAAACATCTAATGAACCTGAAAAGGAAAAGCAACAGCAGGAACAAAAGCAGGAAGATATTATAACCGAATCATTGAATATTAATTTAGAAGTTTCCGAAGAAAGTTTACTAGTCCTGCCACACGGTAAAATCATGGGTGATCTGTCATATGAAAAGGACATTGAGGACATCGGTTTCGATACACCTAAAATGGAGCCAGCTCTTATAGATAAGCTGACACCTGAGCTTGAAAAATTAACAAATGAAACTACAGATATTGAAGAAATCAAGAAAGGCCTTGTTGCTCTCCTGGCCAGTCCTCACTATAAAGAAGTCATTGAAAAAGCGAATGCCTACGAACCGCAGTTTGAGGAACCCTATTTGCCGGATCCAACAAAATCCGAAGGCAGTGAAGAAAAAATGACATCAGAAAAGACTATCATTCTTCTCGATGCCAGCTCAAGTATGCTGCTTTTATCTGATGGAAAAGTAAAAATGGATATTGCCAAGGATGCTGTGAAGAGCTTTGCTCAGACCATTGGGCAAACGAGCGAAGTCTCACTTATCGTCTATGGCCATAAAGGTTCGGAATCAGCGGCTGATAAGGAAATATCCTGCACAAAAGTCGAAGAAGTCTATCCGATGGGGAAATATGCAAAAGAAGAATTCCATCAAGCAGTCGATTCTTTTGAAAGCAAAGGCTGGACTCCCCTTGCAGGTGCCATCCAAAAAGCCGCAGAAATGAGCAGCAGCTTTGAAGGTGCAACGACCATTTACATTGTCAGCGATGGTGCTGAAACATGTGACGGGGATCCCGTTCAGGCAAGTAAGGACCTTGTTCAAATAAACAGCAAAAATACCGTAAACATTATCGGCTTTGATGTAGACAGCAAAACCGAAAACCAATTAAAGGCTGTTGCCGAAGCTGGCAATGGTGAATACTTTAAAGCGGACAATCCAGAAGAATTAAAATATACGATTCAATATGAGTGGCTGCCTTCTACACTAGATCTTGCTTTTGCCTTTACCATGGCTCCAGACGGATGGGAAATGGTCGCAGAGTATAAAAAAGGCGAAGAATATCCCCTTCAATTATGGAATATCGGTAGGCGTGAGTCCCACCGAATACTTGATGCAGTTAAGATCATGGCAGAATATGAGTGGATTACGTATGAGCAAGAAACAGAACTAAGAGACTGGGGGTATGAACGAAGTCAAAATATGAAAGACCTATACTACGCCATCTATAAGACAAATCGAGAAAAAGCAGATACGAAAAGCCAAGAAATCAGACAAAGGGTCGATGAATGGGTCGAAAAAATGAAGGCATTGAAGAAAGAGCGCGGAGATACTTGGTAATACAAAAAGCCGGTCCATGTTTTAATGGAACCGGCTTTTTAGTATAAATCTATTAAATATAGAATTTTGAATTTACTAAATAACAGATTAGGAGTATGATAATATAAGAAAAAAAAAGAAAGAGGCAATCCTATGAATTCAACAGTTTTACAGACAGAAGCAACAAAGACAAAAACCTTAGTCATATATGCACTTTTCATCGCATTAACTCTAGTATCTACAATGTTCATCAATATCAGGCTCCCCATTATGGGTAATGGTGGCCTAATCCATATGGGCAATGTGCCTCTATTTATAGCAGCTTTAGTTTACGGCAAAAAAACAGGAGCCATTGCAGGCGCCTTTGGCATGGGTTTCTTCGACATTCTCTCTGGTTGGGGAGCATGGGCACCGTTTACATTCATCATCGTAGGGACAATGGGCTTTTTAGCCGGTCTTATTTCCGAAAAGGTACCCGGCAAAAGAGTAGTTGTCAACACACTGGCAGTTGCCATTGCACTCATTATTAAAATCGTAGGCTACTATTTCGCCGAAGTAATCCTTTACAGTAACTGGATTCTGCCATTTGGCTCCATTCCAGGAAATGTGATGCAGGTTGTCTTAGCAGGAATCATAGTAGTGCCAATTGCAGGACGCTTAAAAAGAGCTTTAAAGATTTAAGTTTGGTGCATTACTCTAAATAATCCCGGCTTTAGCAATTGTATACGGTATTCAGTAAAAATTTTAGAATAAACCCTTGCAATCGCAAGGGTTTTCTTTATGGTTCTTTTCACTAATTGAAAAAGAATATCTCTTCCTTCTAGTTGGAATCTAACAACTATTTTAGTAGCTCCAATTTATGTTTAGATGGAGTTTGGTAGGATACATACCCTTCCATTTTTGTCACATAATGTCCTCCGCCAACTGAATATTGGCCGCCGAATTTGTCGTCATAGCTGTATACACGGTATTTTTCACCGGGATTTAGGACTCTTACGAACTGGAGACCTTCATCTGTTCTTTTCCATAGATTGATTGGCTTTTCGATCATCACTCGACCGATTTGACCTTTTTTCATTAATAAGCCATCCCAATAGACTAGTGGTGTTTCCTTGGCAGGCACGTCCACTTCAGGCGCAGCCGGTTTCATCTTCATGTCTTTTCCACCAAATTCATAAATCGCAACCGTACCGGATACTTCATGAGTCGCAGCTAAAAGGGCATGTCCTGTAGGACTCTTATCAGCTGAAATAAAGCGTAAACCTTCAGGTGATACATCCCCTTTAATATCCTCGCTATAATCCCTACTTGAAATAAATGTAACCAATTCAGGCTTCGATGGATTTTCAAGATCATACACCATAATTCCGCTCACTCGCTCCAATGCGATAAATGCATACGATTTACCATTAATTTCTCCACTAACAACAGTTTCTGGTTCTGGTCCTTTTGCAGAACTCCGTTTGTCATACGCAATTTCTTCGTTATCAGTGTTAAAGAACTCAGGGAGTGCTTCAGAAGTGATTTTCTCAAAGTCACTTCCGCTATCATAAACAAGCTCCATTGTTTCAGCGTCAAAGATTGAGAAACTGCGTCCACCGTACGAATAAAGCGCTTCATACGAACCATCCGCTGCCATCCCTTCTTCAAGGGTAATTTTTGTTTTCTTCATCTCATCGAATAATCCATCTGCCACTTTTTGATCAAGATCTTCTTGTGTGAAACCTTTATAATGATCTGCATTCAATTTAATCTTGTCTGCGATATCACCGATTTCTGCCTCTTCGGAATACGCTTCGTAATCTCGGGCGTCTCCTTCATTTGGTGTCAAAATATATGTTTTCCCGCCGACTGTAAATGTATCAATGGCATCTGGCATGTACAAGCCTAGAAGTGGAAGGCGTTCAAGTTTTGTTTCACCGTTTCGCTTCCCATCGAGTTCGTTTTCAGGAAGAGAGTGATCTTTTACACCAAGTCCTTTCACATGAAGGATTTTTTCTGCAGCAAGATCAACAGTCGCGATTGCATTGTTTTCTTGCATCGATACATACGCTACTTTACTATCTTTAGAAACCGCTACATACTCAGGTTCCAATTGTTGAAGAGCTGTCCCTTTAGATTTTAATCGGACTTTTTCATCAATTTCTACATCTTTAAACGAAAGTGAATTTGCTGTAAATTCACTTGGCTCTTTCGTGACGTCGATGATTGAAATCGTCCCTTCCGGATCAACGGCATAATCATCACTTGGCTCTCCTTCATTGGCAACGATCGCTTTCGTTCCGTCTGGTGTAAATGTCACCATGTCAGGCAACGAACCCACTTGCACTTTCGATATGTATGCTCCCTCTTTTGATAGAAAAACAATATAGCCAGGGTCTGTCTTCGGATTGCTAACAACGGAAACAGCGACTAAATCTTTTGTTGGATGTGATGCAATACTCGTAATATCTGCTACGTTTTCAATTTGAAAGTCTTTTAATAATACCCGCTTGATTGATTCTACTTTTGTAAATTCACCTGATGTTAGTTGTTCAAATGAAAGAATATCAATTCCAGAAGCGGCTCCATTTGTGACAAAAGCACGCTTTAGTGTCTCATCGTAAGCCATAATTTCAGTACCACCAATGCCTTCAGTACTGTCATATTGACCAATTTGGGTAACCTTCAAACCATCCTCTTTATATTGAAAAAAAGTTGATTGTTCTGCGAATACATTGTACGGCTGACTTGCCCCCAAGAGAATACCTGCTGCTGTAATTCCTGCAACTATTTTGTTTTTCATTTTGATCTGTTCCCCCCAAAAAAATGCTAACTCATAAAACAATTCTAGTTATCTAGTATTAAGAATATATGAATCTATTGTAATGTTTTTGTATTTTTGAGTAGTTTCAGATGGAAGAATCGGGAAAGATTAAAATCTTAATAGAGTCTTTCCTTCATACCTATAAATTATTAATCAGACTAACCAACTTCCAATATCACTTGAATCGCTTCAACCATTATGTAAAAATAAATTCAAATGCCTCATTACCATAAGGAGAGAAAAAATGAAACGGATTTTTCATAATTTTGTTAAGGGGATCATAACGGGTGTTCCGATTATTTTAGTCGTTTATGCCGTTTATCAATTATTTATGTTTTTAGATGGATTGTTAGGAAATTATTTAAAGCCTTATTTTAAAGAAGATTATGTTCCGGGGATTGGTTTGTTTTTCACCTTAGTCTTCATCACGATTCTAGGCTGGTTATCAAACAAAGTATTCACTGGGACGTTAATCCGAATGATTGACAGATTACTAGAAAAAATTCCGCTCATAAAAACGCTCTATTCCATTAGTAAAGATACCATTCACTCATTCCTTGGCGAGAAAAAATCATTTTCAAAAGTGGCATTGGTCACCATTCCAGGTACAGAAATGAAAACCATTGGGTTTATCACAACCGAGGATGTAGAAAGTTTTTATCATCCATTAAAGGACTATGTAGCTGTCTATATCCAACAAACCTTTCAAATTGCTGGACTAACGGTTTTAATTCCGAAAGATCAAGTTGAAATCATCGATGTAAAGCCTGAAGACGCAATGAAATTTGTCGTTTCAGGTGGAATGACAATAACAAAAGAGGAACAATCGGCTATTCGAGGGACTTCATTTGAATAGAAACATATCGGAAATAATTGGATGTTTCATTATGATAAATAAGAAAAGAAGATGTAGGATTGGTCCCTCACAAGTGTGAGGGATTTTTATACTTTAAGCAACTTTAATTGCTTTTCCAAATGGCACCCTTGGGAGAAACGTGCCTGGGACTAGCCAGAATAACTCATAATTCACTACTTTGATTTCATCGGTAATAAAACCAGTAACATCCGTGATATAAAATAAAGTATCCACTTGATTTTCCTCTACCCATTCAAGAACTAATGTATAGGAAGATTTCCCATGTGAATAGTACTTAATAGAATCACTTTTCACAGGTCCAATACTTCTAATTTTAAAATCCGCTTGAATTAATAAAGCATCTGGTTTCACATGCTGAAATAATTTAACTATGTTGTTTATCAAATCCTTTGGTGCCTCATTTGTAGATGTATCGACAGCTATAGCCATTTTTTTGTCATGACGCTGCTGCAGCATGGACAGAAGCATTTTATGCCATTTCATAATGATCCAACTCCCCATCGTAAAATCGCAAAGTTCGCCCTAGCATTGACAGGCTTCTACAGAAGGTTGAACTTCTGCTGAAACCAGTTAAAATGTAAGACCCATCTTATTTTGGATGATTACTTGGAGAGTTATGATTGAAATGTTGAGGTAAAAAAATGCAGTTTTTTATGATATTTGATCAAAAAAAGTAAACATGTTCCTTTATTAGTAAAATTGCCCTTTATCTGATAAAATTCTTATTCTGTTCATCTTCTGTATTGACAATTCTGCGAGTTAAATCCTCGGTTTGCCATACAATTTCTCTTACACCTCGGAATCTGAGTTACATGAAACTAATTCAACTATAAAGAAATTGAACTTTCATAACACTTTCAGTTATAATATGATTAAGTACCACATAAATTAAAAAAAGACCGAACATGCTGGTAACATGTCCGGTCCAGCAATAGGCGGTTCCCACAAAGGGATCGGCTATTAATGGGGAATAATCCACCTGAGCCGTGCTAACTCAAGGGTGGATTATTTTTTATGGTTAAATGACAGAATGGCTACGATCAAACTTGCAAAAGCAATCGTAAACATTAATGCTTCAAATACTGTCATTCAGCATCACCCCCTTTCTGTTCGGGAGTGTGCCGACCACCCTTGAGAAACCTATTCTATTGCTTCTTTAGTTTATCATAATTTCAGTCAAATAAGAACACTTGTTTCCACCATGTCATAAACATCTTTATCTAATTAACAAAAAATTCTTATTCAGTTCATCTTCTGTAATGACAATTCTGCGAGTTAAATCCTCGGTTCGCAATACAAATTCTTTTACCCCGATAAATTCAGATTCAGCCACAACGTAAAATTTTGATCCTTTTCTGTAGCCTTTAAATTCATTTTTTAACCTATAGTTCTTCATCACTATCCCCTGTGAGTAACTTTATACAAGCATATAAAAAATACTCTAATTCCCCGTTTGAGTCAATTAAATCCATTTTAAATCCTGTATAACATAAAGTACTTTTCAAATAATAATAATAATGTTAGTCACTTTAAGGAATTTGCCCTTAAAAAAAATTTATAATTTTAAAGGATAAAAAGACGTATTTCGGTTTTCAAACTTATCATCCGCTATAAACACTTGCACATGTTCCAGCTGCTGGTTCATAAAAACAATGTTCTTTAAATTGACCAGAAAAGGGTTGATCATACCATGTAGGAGGACAAGGACCATATGGATTAAAGTACCAAAGAGCATATTTCGCTGGGTGATCTCTCCAAGATTCCAAATTCTGTCTTGCTAATCTTCTTTCGGATTCTCTTGCCCTTTGATAAAATACATTGCCTTTTTGGACAGCTTCAAACGAGTAATTTCCTCCTTGTACATGAAAAATGACTTGTTTAACTGTTCTCAAATCTTTAAAGTCAGTACATTCTGCAACAACACGGTTAACAATGACATTTCCAACATAGAGCATTCCTTGTTTTCCTTCGCCTTCAGCTTCTGCTCTCATCATCCTGGCCATTAAATCAACATCTGCAGTCCGGTAAGCTACTCTCGCCATTTTTCCACCCCCAAAATATAGTATGTATCAAAGATTACATTCATGTCGTTTTAAATAATAAGCCTTCGTATTAAAGCTTAGAGTTATTAAATAAAAATAATTTTTGTAAGTTGCAAAAATTGTTAAAAACTCATCCTAAGTAAAGCTTATTATACTCTGATATAATGAGTAAAAGTTCCATAAGTAGAAGCTGAGATTTTATACATATAATGGAGGAAATAAATGAAATTCATTAGAAAATTTGTTCTAACATTTGATTTGGATCCTGCAACAGCTGAATATTTATCTATATTTCTTAATATCCTATTTATTGCTATTATCTGTATGACTGCGAATTTTATCACCAAAAAGGTTGTAATCAGAATTATCACTCATATCGTAATGAATAACAAATACCAGTGGGATAATATGCTTTTGGATCGGAAGGTTTTTCATAAGTTATCTCATATTGTTCCGGCAATCATTATATATTACTTTTCATTCACCTTTCCTACTCATGAGATTTTGATTAAAAAAAGTGCAATTGCTTATTTGATTATCGCTGGATTATGGGTTGTGAATAGCTTATTAAACGCCCTCAACGATATTTATCAAACGTATGAAATATCGAAGGTGAAGCCGATTAAAGGGTATATTCAAGTGACGAAGATTATTGTCATCACTCTTGGGATCATCTTAGTAATTGCGAACATGATGGGGGAAAGCCCCTTTATTCTTCTAAGTGGAATTGGCGCCTTATCCGCTGTATTGATGCTCGTTTTTAAAGATTCCTTATTAGGACTAGTAGCGGGGGTACAGTTGACGGCCAATGATATGGTTCGGGTTGGGGACTGGATTGAAATGCCTAAATATGGGGCAGATGGAGATATTATTGATATCTCATTAAACACAGTAAAGGTCCAAAATTTTGATAAAACGATTACAATGGTTCCAAGCTATGCCTTGATATCCGATTCTTTTAAGAACTGGAGGGGCATGCAATCTTCAGGAGGTCGACGGATCAAACGTGCCTTATTTGTCGATACAAACAGTATTTCGTTTTGTACAGAAGAGATGATTGATAAATATAAAACCATTCACTATCTTTCAGATTATATCATTAACCGGGAGCGTGAAATTGCAGAGTTCAATTCCTTGCACGATATCAATCGGAACAACCCGGTGAACGGGAGGGCTCTTACGAATATCGGTGTATTTAGGGCTTATATCAGCAACTATCTTCAAAATCATCCAGGAATTAATCGAGAGATGACGTTAATCGTAAGACAGCTGGCCCCTACCGAAAATGGGTTGCCGCTAGAAATTTACGCATTTACAAATGATGTCAGATGGGCAGTGTACGAAACGGTTCAAGCTGATATCTTTGACCACCTTTTTGCCGTAGCACAGGAGTTTGGACTTCGACTTTTCCAAAATCTTTCTGGGCAGGATATTAAGGGGATAGTTAATGACTCTAAAGGAGAGTTTATGGTTAGGAAAATAGAACATTAAATGATATTGGCCTGTCTCCTACTTCTTTTAAAGGTAAAACCTTTACCGAATATGGGGACAGGCATTTGTTTGAATACTAATGTTGTTCATTATTCCTAGTTCTTTTAATTATATAAGAGTTAATTTCTACCATAATACCTCATTACTATACTTCCAATCCTTTTGATGATTAAGATTGGTATTATTACCACAATCACCTTATGTACATTACTTTTCGAAGACTACATATACCAATAAATTAAAGAATTATAAATCCTGTTTAAATACAATTCCATACTCTAAGTAGATCTTTAAAAGTGTTAAGGCTTCTCCCCAACCTACTGCACATCCAATACAGGCTTTTAAGTCTTTTTCAGAATTTGTATAGCCCATCTCATTAAGAACTACTAATGTTCCGTCTTTATAAGGCTCAAGTTTAAAAGTTACTGTTGAATTTTGTTCTCCTGGTGACCATTGAAAAACAAATCTTTTGTTAGGAGTTGCCTCAAGTATCTTCCCCCCGTCTTCAATATTTACATTTTCACTGCCAAAATTTGTCCATCTCAATCGTATCTCACCAGTGCCATCTGGGTTTATCTCCAACGATGTGTCATCTGTGAACCAAGCATTCCAACCTTGAGATGTTGAAACTGTTTTATACACTTCTTCTAAAGGTACTTTAATGTAGGTTTTATGGTATATATCTGGCATTTTCAATATCCTCCATATCCCTTAATTTTACTTTATTTTATAACCTCTACTATTCTTTTTCTATTTCAACAATCCTATTTCATTAGAATTAGAAAAAAGAGTATCGCAGCGATCCTTCTTGTACTCAAGGTACCCGTTAGGCCAACAACGAACTCTTTTCAATATTATTAAGTTCGATCTTTTTTTCTTCATTTCAAGAATCATTATTATTGTTTTTCTCATTAAAAAATATTGTGCAATAAAACAACTTCTGATAATGTATTTTAAGTAAAATAACTTAATAATCTATCAAAAGTATTGATCTCGGCATATGGTGTTATTTCGGTATCATTCTTGATCATATGAGGATTGAACCATATACCCTTTATATTTGCATTTTGACAACCACCAATATCCTTTTCAATGTCATCCCCAATGAAAAATGCGGCTTCCGGTTCCACATCAAGCTTATTTAATGCTAATTCAAATATGCGTTTGTCAGGTTTACTAAATCCCACCTCTTCAGAAATAATTATAATATCAAAACAATTATTTAAATTAGTGTTAATGATTTTAGCTTTTTGTCTCTGAGTTGAGCCGTTTGTTATAATCGCAACTTTAGCTTGCATCTTTATAGTATTTACAATATTTATTGTTCTTTGGTTTATAGAAAAACACTGAGGAAAATTAAAATTCCAAAAATCTTGAATGTAATTGCGTGGCAATCTATATTTTGGTGGAAATTCATTAAAAAATGATTCTAAAACTTTTGTTTTATCACTATAGCCATAGTTTCTCTTATCATATTCTTTGAACTTCTTCAACATTTCGTTTTTAACTGAATGTTTAACATCCTCATAACACTTTTCTAAAATAATTAAAAATATTTTATCTACTGCTTCATCCCTATTAAGTAAGGTATCATCTAGATCAAACAGCATTGCTTTATTACCTCTCAAATATCTTCACAGCCTGTCTCACATTATATAAATAATCCCTAATTCGCACCTTCAAACTTTTGGTTTACCGAAAAATGCCTTCTCCAACTATCGCACTCCGTTAGTGAGATAATTAGTTTCTTATAACTGCAAACTCATAGTAATTGTCCTTATGCCAAATCCAAATTTTTCATACAGTTTAATTGCTTGATTCCCTGCAAATGCACTTAGACGGATTTCTGAGTATCCATCTTTTTTTAGATGGTCAATACCTGCTTTCATTAACTGTTTTGAAATGCCATTTCCTCTAAATTCTTTTAAAACAAATAGTTCGTAAATAAATCCATTTATCATATCAGTAAATTGGTCCTTGCTTGGTCCTAAAAGTATCCACCCCATTAATTTATCTTCTTCTGATGCTATTAAATAATAGCTTCCCTTTTCCAAAAGTGGGTTAACAAGCTGGTTAATTTTTTCTTTCGTAGGTTCTACTTCACCCAATGTGCCATCAAAAACAGCTTGAGGAGAAAGTGTTAATACTTTTTTTAGTTCAAAATCATATGGTTTTCTAATATCCATAATTGAATCAGTCCCTTTACGACTATTATTCGGTTTCCTATATTATTCCAATTCTTTAAATACCATGATTTAGTACAATAACTTCGACAAATAAGCGTTAACCCCTTCTTGGATCAACGTACCCTATAATATAAGTACATCAATTCAAAATCTTTTCCGCAACGCCCGATTGTTGAAGAGATTCTAAAATAAAGGATTGAAAATAAGATTACCTATTACTACGATACCAGCTTTCTTGCAACTTCCGTATATAAACGATTTGACCAATATGATAGGCGTTATGCGTAATAGAATTTCCGAGTAACTCATACCATTTCACTGGTAAACTGAATCCATTTACATCACTTTCGAGTTGTTCTTCGGTTAGTAGACCTTGCCATTGTAACAGCACCACTTCTAGTCGCTCTCTTAATTCATTAAACTTTTTATTTTCTGGAATAACAAAGCTTTTATCATTATCTTCAATAGGCTGAACTGCTTTAACATCAGATTGTTGGAATCTTATTTGCCATGTTTCATTCCAGTAAATTAGATGCTGTACAATTTCAGCGATACTATGACTATCTTCAGTAGGCTTCCAAACTGCTTCTTCCTCTGATAAGTTTTTAACTGCTTCAGTAAATGGAAGATACCAGCTCGGGTCATTAGCATTTGCTAAAAACTGATCTAATAAAAGAACCTTAACATATTGCATGCTTTACACCTCTTTTAAAATAAATGTTCCAAGAGACCGTATTCGTCAAACTTTTACTCCAGCTATTACTAAGTTCTATTATTCTTATTAAACTTCCTTTTCTTTTCTGCAATTTCAGTTAATCTTGCACTAGAGTGCTCCTTTTAGTCTAAGTACTTTATTTCACTAGTTTTACATTTATTATAGGGATACACTACTTAACCCGAACTAATTTATTCTTAAAGATTTAGTACATCTTATTAGTTGTTATGTTCCACATTATGCAAAAGAAGCGCAGATCCACACTTTGGAAATGCCCCCATTTCTGAAAGATAGCCAATTATGAATAATTGTTTTCTTTATTGCAATAAATTACAAAAGCAAAAAATCCAAATAAATAGCCTATTCCAGCTCCTAAACTAACTGTAAATACTGTTGGAATCTGGAAAAATATGCCCAAAATTACACCGATAGCACAACCAAAAAGCATTCCGATTGGTATTAAGCTATCTAATAAATTTTGAGCCCCTTTTGATTTTTTCTTACCTAGGTTGCCTTGGTTATATCTATGTTTCAGACTTTCAATTACATATACGACAATCCCTCCTACTATTACAATAGGTGCAATTGCCAATATAACAACCATGTTAGAACCTCCTTTCGCTTTTTAATCTGATCAATCTGCTACTAAAATTTTTATTCCGTTAAATGGCCCGATTTTTGAAGATCGTAATATGAATAACGTCTATTCTTTTGTAAAGCTATTAATAATAAAGAATCCAGCTATTATAGTACCAAAACTAAATGCTGTTTTTGTGTAGGCAAGAATATTGGGAATCGGATACGAAAAGGGGAAAAACCAATAAAACGATAAATAAATCATTGGTAAAGCTACAAGTACAATCTTATAGTAATTAATTCTCCATCGACCCGTTTTATTAAATTCCTTTAAGATATTGGGGATTCCAAGATATATGCCAATTGGGAAATACATCAAACTAATAAGGATTTGCCAAGGATACATTCTATACGTCTCATTAATCATTTTAATAAAATGTGAATTTATGTTGCTGATTATTACTAATAATAAAATAAAGCCAACCGAATATGCTAAGTAGCCTAAAGCCCTTTTATAATTTAATATCAATTTAATTCCCCCTTCCATTATATATTAACTGAATTTTTTGATAATCGATATACCTATTGAGCTAACCTGCTCTATTTAGGGAAAAACTCGAACAGGATAGATTGGCGCATGTACAGATGGGAATTAGAAAAAGGCTTCCATTATTGAATGGAAGCCTTCTTTACGATATGTTGTTTCATCATAGACTTGTTCTTTTTCAGAGTTCTCTAAATCAATAATAGTTCCCTGATTCATAAAAAGTTACATGTTTGAGTTAATTTTTCTAATGCTTATGAGTGATCCTCATGAGTAACGTTGAAAAATTGTTGTTGTATTAAACCTCTAATTCTATTTTTTTATTAACCTATAAAATTATGGAAACAAAGGACAAAAATATACAAATTACTGCTAAGGTGAAAAACAGGGTAGAAACTTTTCGATTGATTCTCATGTCTATTCCCAATGCACAAAAGAAAATACTGGCAGATAATTTTGAAAGACTTTGAAAATAGTCATGATCAGAAAAGAAAGAACTGCTAAAGACAACGGAAATGAGAAGAGTTATAGAGGTTAACATTTTAAACCACAAAGGTTTTTTTGAGTAATGTATTAACATTAATTTAATCCGCCGCATAATAATATCCCCCCCACATATTCATCACCTGTCCATTCAATAAAATTAATTTCACTACCTTCACTATACGCTTAAACCTTAATTAAAGTTTCTTCAACTATTATTAAAATTTTTCTTCATAAACCAGCTTCGTTACAACAATAACTTCAACCAAAATAAGCATTAACCCTTACTGGATTAATGCACCCATTTAGTTTCTGTAGTACTTACTAAAGAAAAATGGCAAAAGTAAATATTATCATGTATAAGATTTTAAATATTTGGCGCAACAAATTGGATCTGACTTTCACAACAAGCAGTGTATCCTTGTAGTGGCGGGCATGATAGCCAGTTTCGGCTGAGCCAGATTTTTTAATACCCTCTTCATAATCTTGCCCGCAGAGGCTCCAATTAAAGTGACAAAATGTCTGTACTTACTTCCAGCAAAGGGTTCGACAATATATAAAAATATGAATAATGTACCCAATAAGGCACTACACTTCATTTAAGTGCAATGTTTCACAATTTTTGTCAATACTTCAATTTGATATATTAGCCACACTAGCCTTCACTTTGTTTGAAGAATTAATTGCTTGCTTCCCCCAGAACAATGTAATAACTATTCCCAGAGATAGTATCACAGTCGCAAAGTAGTAAGGATAGTTAACATCTATATCAAATAATATCCCCCCTAGAATTGGACCACTAATATTCGCTAGACTCGTAAACATAGAGTTCATTCCACCAACGAAACCTTGTTCGTTCCCGGCGATATTTGAAAGATATGAAGTAACTGCTGGTCGGAATAAATCGAAACCTACAAAAACAATAAATGTAACAAGTAAAATAGAGAAATATGAATGTACAACAGTCATTAAGAAGACAAGTAATGCTGATAATATTAAGCTGTTTCGAATCAGTTTAATTTCTCCCCAAATTCGTGTAAGCCGATCAAACAATATGACTTGTGAAACAGCACCAAAAATTGCACCACCAGTAATAACAATGGCTATGTCGGATGGTTTAAATTGAAATTTATGGTCCACAAATAAACTAAAGAACGATTCAAAAGCTGCTAAACCAAATGAGGCAATAAAAATTAAAATAAACGCGAAAAAATACTTTGGCTCAATAATGCGTCTGAAACCATTACCTTCTGAAGTTTGTTCATTAATTCCTGTTGCACGATCTGGCTCAGATATAAACATAATG
This sequence comes from Bacillus sp. JJ1773, assembly GCF_036962035.1. Lineage (NCBI taxonomy): Bacteria > Bacillati > Bacillota > Bacilli > Caryophanales > Bacillaceae > Bacillus > Bacillus sp. JJ1773. Next base: position 618 of record NZ_JBALNX010000121.1, on the reverse strand, counting down.
GTTAGTATTGCAGCTATTGTACCAAGTGCACCAGCAAAGAAGAATGGTGTACGTGTACCAAATTCCGCTAAAAATCCACCGATACCTGGGCCAATAATAAATCCTGTACTAATTGCAGCAGACATATAGCCTAGTGCTTTGGGGCGAGTTTTCAAGGTTGTAATATCAGCAATAAAAGCAGTGACACCCGGCATAATGAATGCAGCACTTACTCCACCTAATATACGAGAAATAAATAACATTTCGATTTCTTTGCCAAGCCCAAATAATAACTCTGATAGGCCGAAAATAAATAAACCAAGTACAATCATAATTTTTCTTCCCAATTTATCTACAGCTTTCCCTGCAAATGGCGAAACAATCAATTGTGCAATTGCGAAAGCAGCTGTTAGATAACCAACAGTCTTTCCGTTTATTCCTAATTCATTCATCAGTGTAGGCAAGACTGGAATTACAAGCCCAATTCCCATAAAGGCTATAAATAAATTCATTAATAATAATCCTAAAGTAATTTTATAATTCTTCATTTTATATATTCTCCTTAACAAAACGAATTACCTAAAACCAAACGTATTCATTTGATTTCTTTACAGCTCTTATCCTAGTGTATATAGTAAC
>NZ_JBALNX010000120.1:0-5454 GCF_036962035.1 Bacillus sp. JJ1773 | reverse complement strand
GCTGACCTTATAATACGAAAGGGCGCGATTCTGTAACAAGGATCAGCGCTCGTTTTCATTAAAGGGCCATATTGTGGAGCATTGTCTTTCAGGAACGACTGCTTCGGGTATTAAGAAATAATACTCCTGTCTCAATAATGGGAGGCAAGGTTTACCTAGCCCCCCATTTATTACACATTCTTAACTTTTAGTTGTGGTGAAATTTGCTTATTTAATTTTCTAATATACAAATTGTTTCCGATTAAACTAGCAATCGTGATTAAAGCTCCTATAAGTTCAAACGATGTTAAGTGATATCCTTGAAAAACAGTAATTATATAAGTAGTTACAGGAACCATATTCATAAAGAGAATCCCATTGATAGGTGTAATGATTCGATTACCAGTATTCCAAACAAAGATAGCTAATACTCCCGCAATAAGTGCCATATATAGGAGGGATCCCGAAATATCACCAATCATTGAAAGAGTCGGAAGTTTCAACCAACCAATTAATGTTGCTAAACCTACAAAAAAAATGTTTGAGACGGTTCCGAAAATGGTAGTTACTGTTGTATATCTCAATGGCGAACATTCTGGAAAAGAATTTCCACCTATAGTGTAGATGACAAAACAAAGTGCACCTATAAGTATAATCAGATAAGCGGAAATATTTCCATCCTCTGAAAAGAGAACACTTAAATCTCCTTTTGAAATAACCGTAACAACTCCTATTAATCCCGTTAACATGAACAGAACCGTAAGCGGTTTAGGAGCACCTTTTTTAGTTACCCAATTTACGATAACTCCAAGCAGTGGTTGAACTGCCATTATGACCGCAGCTATTACTGTTCCTGATGGCCCGGCTAGTTTTTGCCCTAAAAACACTAGAAAACTAAAACCTGTAAAACCCATCGTTCCTAGAAACCATAATTTTATTGTTTTGCCTTCCGTAGATAATTTTCCTTTTCCTTCTATTACGATTAGCAATAGTACCAATACAGCCATTGCAATACCAAATCTGAATAAAGTGAAATAAAATGGGTCCATTATTTGTAGGGCATTTCCCATTACAGGAAACATTCCTCCCCAAGATGTAACAGCGATTAAACACATTAATATTCCTATTAAAAATTTATTGCTTTTCATCTGTCGTTCCTCCTGTTGAATGTATTGAATACTTACCTATACGAAGAATACCTTCACCCTTTTCAGGATTTTCAAAACGTTCTGCAAAAATCGGGAGGAATTGTGAAGCACCACAATTAGAAATGTTCAAACTTTTTTATAATAGTCTCATCCTTAGCAAATATGAAAACTCTATTATGATAAATCTTTTTTCAAAATAGAGTTTTTGGCATTTGTTTTTAAATAAGGATTGGCTAGACTTTTTTAATTTAACTTTATTCGAAAACAATAGAACAAGAAAAACTGGGAAAACTCCAGTTTTTCATAGGTCATTAAGCTACCTGGTTCTCTTCTTTCCGATCGTTTGGTAAAAAGACAGCAATAAGGGCGCCGACAAGCGGAAGAATCGAGAGAATCGTGTACACAGTTGTCACTCCAAAGATGTCCGATATTCCTCCCATAAAAACAGAACCAATCCCTCCAGCTCCCACGCCGAATCCAATCGAAAGTCCGGAGGCAAGAGCAATGTTCTTTGGAAGCATGTGCTGCATAAATATCACACTGATCGAGAAAGTAGAAAGAACACTAAATCCAAATAAGAGCAAAACAAGAACCGACAACAACCCATGTACATGAGGAAAAATAATGGCAAACGGTGTTGCAATCAACATGGAGCTGACAAGTAAACGTTTCATTCCTAGTTTATCTGCAAGAACTCCGCCAAAGAATGTGCCGAGTGCACCTGCTCCGACAAAAACGAAACTGAGCATTTCAGACTGCTGGATCGATAAGTTGTGCAAGTAAAATGGCAAAAAGACCACAACCCCAATCTGGCACCATGAACGCAGGATGATGACACAGGAAAGTAGAGTTGCTCCTAGATAATTGTTGTTACCTTTTAATTGTTTATTATTATCAGCTTTAACAAACTCTAATTTTTGACTTAACCAAGGCAAAATCTGTCCGGTTAATCCAAGGGATAAGAACGCTACGGGAATGAACCATAACAGTCCGTGAATTCCTGAGTGAATTATAAAGAGTGAAACAATTAAGGGTCCCAAGGCTTGTCCGGAATTCCCGCCTACCTGAAAAATAGCTTGGGCAAGACCTTTTTTCGTACCGGACGCGAGGTGGATTGCCCGTGAGGCTTCTGGATGGAACACGCCGGAACCAAGACCAGAAATGGAAATAAACAGCAACAACCATGGAAGGGAAGGTGCCAGTGCTGTCAAAGCAATCCCCATAATGGAGCAAAACAACCCAAATGGGAACAGCCAGGCACGAGGCTTCCGATCTGCCAACATGCCCAAAAACGGTTGAGAAATGGATGACGTTAAATAGCACATCAAAACTATTAAAGAGGATTGGGTAAAGTTAAGGTGAAACTCGTTTTTATAAAGTACAACTAATGCTGGGACCATCCCTGTGGTCACTAAATCATTTAAAAAATGAGCAGAACTGAAGGTAAATATTCCCCTTCTGTATAGGGGTTCTTTTTCTTTAACGATTACTTTCGAGGCATTTTCCATGACTTGCATTCCTCTCATTGCGATATCATTTAATTTGTTGATGCCTTACCCGCGTTTTTTCAATTGAGGTAGGGATAATCTTAGTGTATAAATGGATTTTATTTTGCTTCATGAATGACACTTTTCAAATCTGGATACCTGTGTTTTTTTACATAGTGTGTACGATGTTTGGAAAATACACAGGTAATAAAACCATAATTGAATGTGTTTCACAAAATGAAGAAACAATAATAACTTCAAATCCCTGCTTTTCATCTGCTTTTGTGACGATTATGGGATCGATTTATACTGTACGTAATTTTAAAGCGTATTCTATTGCGTCTTGTAAAAACTGCACCTCCTTTGAATAACATCTACAATTCATCGTTTTTCCTCCTCGATTGAAAAGAGAATCATAATTATAGGAAAGCTCCTTTGATTAACTTATTGAGAACAAAACAAACAAGAGTAATGTCATACATAAACAACTCTAATAAAATTAATAAAGAGAATGTTGACGTTGTAGACACGCCTGTTGAAATTTATTCTCTGCAACTGTCGCATAAATCGGTATACTAACTAATAACAAATCCTTCAGTTACAAACGTGACCAATAATGTAAGTAAGAACGCAAATTCAAATACTAAGAGACCATCGATTAATAGCTATTACAAAACAAGTTTTCCAATTACCCTACACTTAAATTACTGCTATGCTATTCATAAGACAAATACAAAATTGTTGTCTATTCATCAATTTAAATTATGAGTGGGTGAAAAAATGAATTTACATGCGTTACGAATTTTTACAAATGTCGCTAAACTAGGGAGCATAACCGAAGCGGCGAATTTACTACTTATTAGTCAGCCCGCTGTCACAGCTCAGGTTCGAAAACTAGAGCAGGAAATTGGGGTAAAATTAATCACTGGTAAGGGAAGGGGGATTCAGCTCACAACTGAAGGTAAATTCCTTTTTGAGCAAGGATTACGTTTATTTCATTTAGAAGAACAGATTGATGAAAAATTTAAAACATTTTTGGAAAAGAAGCAGCAAGTGCAAATTGCTTCGAACTATATTGCAATGAATTATATTTTACCGCCTATAATTGCTGGTTATAAACTAGAAAATCCAGATGTCGATGTAAATGTATCGTTAGGGATTGTACCGTCTGTTGAGCGTCGCCTCCTAAATTACGAAAGCGATTGTGGCTTTGTTGTGCAAAGTAACATCGGTCATGAAGATTTACACTTCGAGAAAATACTGGATGTCCCATTTTGGTTTGTTGTACATCCATCGCATCCTTTAGCGAATAAAGAGGTGACGATTTTTGATTTAAGTGAGCATGATTTTATTTATAGGGAACGAGGTAGTTCAACGCGTGATTTGTTAGAGGCGATTTTTTATACCCATAATTGCCCGTTACCGAAATTAGGCTTACAAATGCAAGGCTTACCCGAATCGATTAAAGTTGTAGAGGCAGGTTTCGGAATGTTACTCGCGCCATCCTGCAGCGTAATTGAAGCATTGGCACAAGGAAGACTTCGCAGAGTATTTGTGGAACAGGCGGAAGTCAATCAAAGTTTGTTTATTTGCACTAGGAAAATGGATGAGAACGAGCATCCATTTGTTAACTATTTTAAAGAGAATCTATTCAAGTCAGAGAATACAGTTGATACCTAATAGTTTGTGTATAAGTATACTTAAACAAATGGGTGCGTTAGTTCATTAAGAATTAAGTGATTTTATAAGTGAGGTCAGATTTTAGTTATTCAATTAAAGGGCGCTTTTCTGAAATAAGGAAAGCGTCTTTATTCATGAAAAGGGCCAGATTGTGGAATAACGATCAACAATTGCTTGCAAAAAAGACACGATGGATATTTGGGTTTACCAGTTGGTTTATATGAAGTATTAACATACTCCTCTATTTCTCTGTTCCTTCACGTAGCCATAAGGATCTGAACTCATTTCATTGTTCATATTTTCCATATCAAGAGGTAAGGGATCTTGCGAATAATCGAGTATTCGGGAGAAATCGCATTTAACTAAGGGATTTCAATTCTTCTCCTTAGAAAAAGATAATTGAGTAAGAAGTTAGTTTTTGTTTTTAAAATAATTCTAATAATTTGAGTTATACAATTTTTTATGGTGTATAATGGCTATATATTCCATTATTTAAAGGTGATAAGATGAGTATTAAGTTTAAAGAGATTATCTCTTCAAAAGAAGAGTTTGAAGAATTCCGTTCATTTATTGGACAACCTAGTCAAAGAGCTGCTAATAAAGTAATTTCATTTATTGACCAGCATTGCAGAAACTTTATTTCCATGTCACCATTTTTGACATTAGCAACTTCTAATTCAGAAGGGAAATGTGATGTTTCTCCAAGAGGAGATTTTCCAGGGTTTGTTTCTGTTCTTGATGAACACCATCTTTTTATTCCAGAACGGCCAGGGAATCGAAGAATGGACTCCGCAGAAAACATTATTACCAATCCTAATATCGGGCTTATATTTTTTATACCTGGTTTAGGAGAAACATTAAGAATCAATGGAAAAGCCTATATTTCTCGTGATCCAGAACTTCTTGAAATGAACATTGTAAATGGTCAAGCCCCTTTATTTGGAATCTTAGTAGAGGTAGAGGAGTGCTTTGCACATTGTGCTAAAGCTTTCATTAGATCAAAATTGTGGAACCCAGAATCTTGGTTAGCAAAAGAGAATCTTCCATCGGTTCCTCAAATGTTGGTGGCTCACTCTAAAATACCTAATGTTACTGCTGAACAAGTAGCAAAGGAGTTACAAGAAGGCTATAAAAGACGACTTTATTAATATGAAATAGCC